>JAWVWZ010000196.1:0-3590 GCA_033723505.1 Hydrogenovibrio sp. | reverse complement strand
CGGCCCGAAGAACAGACCGATAATCCCGAAATGAATCAAGCCAGCGAAAGTCGATAAAATGGTGATCATCGTATGATTGGTGGCTGCCAGATCCTCTCCTTCGGAGTGAAGTGACGCAGCGATTTTATTGATCAGAATCGGCCGGAAAATATTATCGATCACAAAGGCATTGATCAGCGCACCGACAAACACCACAATTCCGGCATCGATATAGTGTCCTTTCAAGACCAACACCACCGACACAGGTATCCACACCAAGGCGGAACCGACAATCGGAATAAAAGAGGTCACGGCCACCGCCATTCCCAGAAACAATCCCGGCAAACCGACCATCCAGGCGACCACAGCAAAAGTCACGCCCTGCATCACCGCAATCCCCAATACCGACAAGAGTAAAATGGTCGATAAATGCGAAAAACGCGACATAATCATATTGTCATAGTGATTTTCCAGCGGCGACAGAATTTTCAAATGATGCGCGATACTATGGCCGTCGCGATAAAAGAAGAACAATGCAAATACCGCCAACAACACGAACGTAAGAAAGGAGGTCGTACTGCCGAAAACGCCCTGTACCAAAAAGACGATGGTGTCCTGAGCGAACTTGATCAGCTTGCCGGAATTCTCCTGCAACTGATGAATCAGCTGCGCTTGGGTGTCCTGCGGAATCGGAATGATATTGACCAGATTCTTGTTCATCTCGACAAAGGTTTCCGGCGTCTGCATCGACAACCACTGTTGCGCTTCGGCATAAAGTTGCCCGACCTGCAGACCGACCTCAAGCAGAAGATAGGTCACCGGAGCGATGACGGTAACAAACACCCCCACGCTCATGATGGCCGAAACCACATTTTCCGAGCGCTTGGTTTTCACCAGCAGTTTCTGGTACATTGCGTAGGTGGCCGTTGCCAGAATCATGGCGAAAAACAAGGCTTCCAGAAACGGCGAAAACAACCAAAGTAAGCCCACAATGGCGACAAGTAGTAGAATAAATAAAAAACTTTCTTCCAAGTTTTGTTTAGAACGCATAATAGTAGATATCCTGAAGACCTGCCGATGAACCTAAAGTAGTGATTAATCTAACATGAATAACACGATCAAAAAAGCTTTAATTAGACCTTCCGAAAACATGCAAATCCTGTCCTATCAAGAGGCGGAGCAGCTTTGTGATGCAACACAAAGCGGGTTGAACGAACTTTTCAGACGTTGCACCCTCGCGGTGCTCAACACCGGAACCAAAGAAGACAACGGCATGGCATTACTGGAAGCCCACCCGGACTTCGGCGTCCACGTTTACGTCAAGGGCCGCGGCATCCAGATCGAAATCGACAACCCGCCGGAAGATGCGTTTGTCGACGGTGAATTGATTGTGGGGTTGCAGGAACACCTCTCGGTAGTGATTCGCGACCTGATTTATTCGCAGAACAAAATCATCAACAACCCGGAGTTCGATCTGGACACCTCCTATGGCATCACCAATGCCGTGTTCCATCTGGCGAGAAATGCCAACCTGATGCGCTGCCAACAGGATCCCAACATTGTTGTTTGCTGGGGAGGCCATTCGATCAGTCTGGAAGAATACAAATACACCAAACGCGTGGGTTATGAACTGGGGTTACGTCAATTCGACATTTGTACCGGCTGCGGACCCGGTGCGATGAAAGGCCCCATGAAGGGAGCGGTACTCGGCCACGGTAAGCAACGTCACAAGGGCGCGCGCTATATCGGCCTGACCGAACCGGGTATCATCGCCGCCGAAGCGCCGAACGCCATCGTCAGTGAGCTGGCGATTCTACCGGACATCGAAAAGCGGCTTGAAGCCTTTTTACGCTTGGGACACGGCGTCGTGATTTTCCCCGGCGGGGCCGGCACCATGGAAGAAATTCTTTATCTGTTGAGCGTGCTGCTCCATCCGAAAAACGAACACATCCCATTCCCGGTAGTGCTCACTTCGCCCAGAAATCACGAAGCTTATTTCGACGCGGTACTGGACTTTATCGAGACCGCTCTGGGAACCGAAGCGCGCAACAAACTGACACTGGTTCATGAAGATGCCGAAACTGTCGCCCATGAGATGAAAAAAGGCATTCTCGATGTGCGTGCTT
The DNA here is from genome assembly GCA_033723505.1 of Hydrogenovibrio sp. GTDB lineage: Bacteria > Pseudomonadota > Gammaproteobacteria > Thiomicrospirales > Thiomicrospiraceae > Hydrogenovibrio. Next base: position 1,485 of record JAWVWZ010000196.1, on the reverse strand, counting down.
TCCGAAAATCCACCAGTGACGCCTATTATTTCAACTGGAATCTGCACATTCCATTCGATCTGCAGCAACCATTTTTCCCGACACATGAAGCCATCGCAGAACTGAAAATCGACCGCAGCCAGCCGACCAACGAACTGGCGAGTCACCTCCGCAAGGTGTTTTCGGCGATTGTCGCCGGCAACGTCAAGTCGGAAGGCATCCAGCAGGTGGCTGAAAAGGGCCCTTTCCAGATCCATGGCGACCCGGAAATCATGCAGAGAATGGACAAATTACTGCGTTCATTCGTTGAGCAACGTCGCATGAAATTAGGAACGGAAGACTACGTGCCTTGCTATAATATCGTCCTTGACTGAGAAGCAGAACATATCATGACATTTGACGAATTAGACCTTGACCCGGCATTGCTCGCCGCAATCGAAGAACAGCATTATTCCAGCCCGACACCGATTCAGGCTGCCGCCATCCCGGAAATGATGATGCGCCATGACGTTCTCGCCGGGGCTGCGACCGGCACTGGGAAGACTGCAGCCTTTGTGTTGCCGGTGTTGCAGTACCTACTGGACGAACCGAAACCGGCACGTCACCCCCGTGTCCTGATACTGGCTCCGACTCGGGAGCTGGCTTTTCAAATCCATAAAGTGGTCAAACAACTGGGCAGCCACTGCACTTTTCAATCGCAGGTAATTACCGGCGGATTTGCCTCCGATAAACAGCTCGACAACCTGCGCGGCCCCATCGACATTCTGGTGGCAACGCCGGGCAGACTGCTGAATATTATGGCAAAAGAATTCATTGACCTTTCCAATGTGGAAATGGTGGTCATCGATGAAGCCGACCGCATGCTCGATATGGGACAAGGTCCCGATGTGCTCGCGCTCATCGAAGCGATCCCGGGCGATTTCCAAGGGGCATGCTTTTCGGCGACACTCGCCGGCTCAGGAGTGGAAAAGTTCGCCGAAGAGATTCTTGACGACCCGGCCGTAATCCAAATCGATGCACCCAATCAACAATCCGAACAAGTACAACAGATCACCTATTTTGCCGATGACCGGGCACACAAACTGGCGTTGCTCAAAACCATTTTGGCCGACGATACCTGTCAAAGTGCACTGGTCTTCTGTAATAAAAAGGAACGGGCGATCGAACTGGAAGCCTGGCTAAACGAACAGGCCATTCCATCCACTCTGCTTCATGGCGACATGATTCAGGCGAAACGGCTTGAGAAAGCCAAGAAATTCACCTCCGGCAAAGTCAAGGTCATGGTGGCGACCGATGTCGCTGCCCGCGGACTGGATATGCTGAACATCACCCATGTCATCAATTACGATATGCCGATCCGGGGCGACATCTACATTCACCGTATCGGTCGCACCGGTCGTGGCCGTCAGGTCGGGATCGCGGTCAATCTGGTCGAACCCCATGACCTGTCACATCTGGAGCGAATCGAATACCACCTGCAAGCCAAATTGCCGGTCGGCAAAATCG
>JAWVWZ010000195.1:0-3592 GCA_033723505.1 Hydrogenovibrio sp. | reverse complement strand
TTTTTCATCAGGAACATCAACCGTCACCTGCACCATATGAACATAGCCATCGAGAATGCCATTTTCTATCATCGGCAGAATCGCCATTTCTTTCAGTCTTTTACTGGCGTTGATCTTAGACATATTAAAGTAGATGGCTATCGGCAGATTGTCTTTCTTAGACTGCTTGGATAAAACAGAAAAATCGGTCGCTTCTTTCAATTGCCAATCGTCGGCACTTGCCGTCAAGGCTACCAACATTCCGACCGTCAGGCTGATCGCCACTATCCATTGTTTCATGCTTGATCCTCTTTTCATCCGCTTCCAGGTTCACAACACCCCTTCAATGGGGAGACGGGACATCAATCTGGAAGTCACTTTACGCCAAAAACTGCTTTCCGGAGGCTCATACTCTACAACAGCTTGCCCATTTTCTCTATAGTGCCAGCTTAATCTCGGCACCTCATCAGCCCCTTCGGCTTCCAACTTTAACTGGAACAGATTGTCCCCGGTCATAATATTTTCTATCTGCAACCGTTCATTTTTCGCCATCTCGACACTGTCGATCACCACCAACATTTCCGTATTGAGTTTTTTCGATCGGGGGTCGACATTAGCCGAGCCGGTCAGCAGATAGCGGTTATCGACCAACGCCATCTTGGTATGAAGCGACACGCGGTTTTTACGCCAGTTTTTGAAAAATCGGCGCTCACGCTGCAAGGCTCTCGGTCGCAACTCATAGAGTTCAACGCCCATCGATAATAACTCGGCAATATACGGACGATAGTGCCCATAAACCATGGTGACATCGGTGGACGCCAAAGAGTTGGTAATCACTCGAATCCGCACACCCTGCTGACGATAGGCTTCGAACAAACGCATGCCTGCCCGGGTGGGAATAAAATAAGGGGAAATCAGCACCAGGTCCGAACGCACTTTCAGGGCTTGATTCAGTTGATACACCAAACTTTCCTGCTCGGAGTGGGTATTGTTCACCTTGCTGGGGGGATCGAAGAAGAGTTTCGCTTCGGCAAGCACCAACGGAATGCGATTTTTCCTGACCAATCGACTCAAACGGGAATGCTCAACCAGATAGGCGGTTTGGGTCGAATGATAATGTGCCAGACGTTGACGGTAGCGGCGACGCTTTTTCTCACGGTCCTTCAAACTGAAGACATACTGTGTCAACTGCGACAAAGGTTTGGCCATCGAACTTTGCCAATAGGCCTCGAACTCGACCCGCACTTTCGCGGACAGGTCTCCAATCGCCATGACATCGTAATCCAGAAACATCCGGGCATCATCTGACAGGAAATACTCTGAGCCGATATTCCGCCCGCCGAACAACACCACCTTGTTGTCTGCAATCATGACCTTGTTATGCATTCTGCGCCCCAATCGCTGCAGATGCAACAACAGCACCAACCCTCGGAACAGGCCCCGGAAGACATTGGGATTGAACAGTTTGATTTCAATGTTGTCATGCGCGGCCAACATCGCGAAGGCGGCATCTTTGCTGGCGGCATCCAGGTCATCCAGCAAAAGCCTGACCTGAACACCGCGTTCTGCCGCCTTCAAAAGATGCTCGATAATCAAACTCCCGACCAGATCGTCCTTAAACAGGTAGTACTGCAGATCGAGCGTCCGGGTGGCGGCATCAATCATAAATAAACGGGCAGCCAAAGCTTCCATCGGAGAAGCCAGACTGTAGAAACCGGTCTGAATTTCGGTCATGCCGGCCACGTCGAAATACTGTTCGATCGCGATCTTTTGTTGATGCATGCCGTTGGACATAAAACCTTATCCTTGTATCAAGGCGTCTCTGCAAGCAATGCCTCGATTTTGTTGAGCGCGGCGGGACTATCCCAGTCGAAACCACCGAACAGAGCATAACGAATCCGGCCTTTTTTATCGATCAGATAAGAGCTGGGATAAGCAAATACTTTCCATGCTTGAACGGCGGAGCCTTCCTGGTCCAATAAAATCGGAAAATTGACCGGATGGGCTTTAATAAAAGCATCGATGGCCGGCGGCGCTTCCGCCAGATTGGCTGCGAGGATTTCGAACGGTTCGCCTTTAAGGCGTTTCTTCAACCGTGCCATCGACGGCATTTCATGCACACAAGGCGGACACCAACTGGCCCAGAAGTTCACCAGTACGACCTGACCTTTATAATCCGCCAGATTATAGGTTCTGCCATTCAGGTCTTCCAACACCAAAGGACGGTTTTGCTCACCTTTATAAACGGGGATGGTGGCTTTGCTGTCCGCAGGTTGCGATGGAACCGGTTTGGGCTTCGCCCCCACTTGAACCTGCGCCTGACGCGCCGGCTTCATATAGGGAGACAGGGTTTGCATCGCTGCGAACAAGGCGCCTTTGAGATGGGCAGCTTTTTGCTGCTCCACTGCCATCGCATCCGGCCGAAAATAATAGCGGTCACGAACCTGAGGAATCAGTTTGACAAACACATCCGATCCGGCCGAGGACAGTTTTTGCTGCAGCGTACTCAGGTGCCAGCGCCAAGGAGACAACTGCGCCTGAATCACATAGATCGGGAGATTCACCTGCTGGACTGCCGGCCAATATGCCGCCACCGTCCCGGCGGCTGGCGTTTCGATATAGAGGTTAGGATTCAGCAGAATCAACCCGACCATATTCTGCGGCGTCTGCTGAAACTGCACCAACGATTTCACCGCCAATGCAGCTGCCTGATTTGGCGCAATCACAAATAAGGGCAGTTTCGGTTCTTGTTGATGCAGTCTTTTTACCCAGCGGGTCACCACTGCCGGCGGGACTTTTCGCAAACTGCTTGGCGCAACCGGCAGGAAATAACTTTCGAAAAAATCCGGAATCCAGACGGAAATACCTTGCTGCTGAAGGTGTTTCGCCAACGCTTCTTCTTGAGGCAACACACCATATTCAGAGGGAATCCACAGCACTCTCGCCACGGGATGATCTGCAACATAAGCATGGACGGCAAGCGTTTCGTTGACACTTAATGGTGCTTCGGCATAGGCATCACTCAAATTGCCAAGCGCCAGAGTGAAAACCGCCATCATCAGTATTTTCTTCAACATCTATTGCCTCCTCGTCGGCTTCCTTTGCCAGCTTTGCTTTCCGAATGCCGCTGTCGGTGTGTCGGAATGTTCTGTCTATCATAATACCCTTACTCTCTAAATTGAATATTAATCTATTAGTAGCTATACTTAAAAATCAAGTTAGCTTGGAATTGAATATGAAACCACTTGTTCACGGCATCGCCGTTTTTTTTCTGTCCGCCCTGCTCTTTTCCAATGCACAAGCAGAGCCGCTCAGGGTCAGTGCCGAAGTGCTGAATCAAGCGATTCAATCCCATCAACAGCCTTCGGTCTTATTGGATACCCGAACGCCGGAAGACTATCGACAAGGGCATATTCCCGGCGCGCTCAATTTCCCCATTGACTGGACTTACGAACACAAAGACACCGACGGTAAAATCACCAAGCCAAACCGCATGCAACAGATTCTCCGTAAGCTGGGGCTGGACATTCAGACGCCGGTCATCGTCTATGACAATGGACTGCTCGTCGATGCAGCTCGACTGTTCTGGGCCCTGGAAGTCTATGGTCTGAAA
>JAWVWZ010000194.1:0-3608 GCA_033723505.1 Hydrogenovibrio sp. | reverse complement strand
CAGAAATCGAAATGCATCTCCAGAGAATCGACCTTGATCGGTGCGCCGTCATAGTTATGCTCCAGCCAGCCGAGAAATATGGCTTCATGCATAGAGAGTTGCTTGGCGACTTCTGTATTGAAACGAATTTCCATAGTTGACATCATTTAGTGCTTTGGTTGGCGAGTTGGGCCGCCGTTTTGACGATGTCCCGGCTAATGGTAATCAGGCTTTCCGGTGCTTGCAGCTGTTTCAGAACTTCCTTTGCCTGTTCCGGATCGCCGATCAGCACTGGTGGTTGCTTTCTGGCGCCCTTAATTTTGGCATTTTGTGCATTGATGATGCCGGTTAATTCGACCGGTGGTTGTAGCTGTTGCGGCGTCGCATAAAGTGCGCGATAAGCATTTTTGAACTCATTGGCCTTGAATGTCAGGGATTTCTCGTCAGGAATGTCACATAGCGCGATCCAGCCGCCCATCTTGTGAATGATCTGATGGATCAGTGGGTCATGGAAGACCACATCCTGATAGCCGCCGACTTTGCGGATGGCGGTTTCTACTTCATTCCAAGCGCGCAAAGCATTGTCCTGAGTACCGCCTTTGCAGTTTTTGATGATGTCGGAAACTTTCGGCCACCATTTACCATCCTCCGGATGTTGGAGGTGCGCGTTAAATGCGGCTTGCACTTCGTCAATCGAGTAATCTTTCAAGCCATTCCAGTACATTTCGAAGGTTAAATCGGTCAATTCCTTTTCGTAATACGCAAATACCCAGTTGAGGATTTGCGAGAATTTTTCCATGTCTTGAACTTGCATTTAATGATGACTCTCGAGAGAAAATTGAATATAGGATTATTCTAGCAAAAAAACGCCGTGATCATTTTGAGGATATTGTTTGGATTTCAGGGAAAAGCTCAGAAAGTGCTTTGGCGCCGCCGGGTTTAATCGATACCGAGAATTTTATGGGTTTGCAGGCTAAGTTTCCATTTCGGGTGTTGCAGGCAGTAATCAACGGTGGCTTTCAGATTGGCGGCGTTGATTTCCGGGTCCGAAGAGGCCATGGGTTGCAGGTAAAAATGCTCGAATGACAAGTTCTCGACCGACTCGGGTGAGCGATGTTGTTGAGGGTATACCAGTTTCAGCTCATCTCCATGGTCCAGAAGTATTGGCGCGTTTTCTTTCGGGCTGACACAAACCCAGTCGATATATTTGGGGGCGGCCTGGGTGCCATTGGTCTCAACAGCGATCTCGAAATGGTGTCGGTGAAAAGTGTCTATCAATGCTTGATCCACTTGCAACAACGGCTCGCCACCGGTCAAGACCACAAAGGGAGCTTGTTGGGTCTGTTGTGGCCAGAGTGACAACAGGTGTTCTGCAAGGGCTTCCGCCGTGTCGAATTTACCACCGTTTTGACCGTCGGTGCCTAAAAAGTCCGTGTCGCAGAATTGGCAGACGGCTTTGGAGCGGTCTTCTTCACGGCCAGTCCAGAGGTTACAGTTGCTGAAGCGACAAAAAATAGCAGGTCTGCCGGAGTGAAATCCTTCACCCTGTAGAGAATAAAATGCTTCCTTGATTCGATAGCTCATTTAATCGCTCGCTTTGCCGGACGGGACGGTTAATTTTGTTTTTAGGGTTGGGTTAAAATGATATAATTTACGACTATTTTTTATTTTTAACAGTTTAATGTAGGACGGGATTATAGCAATGTCTGATCAGGCTATGGGAAAGACTTTATATGATAAATTGTGGGATAGCCACGTTGTTCGTCAGCAGGAAGACGGTACGGCCTTAATTTACATCGATCGGCAGCTGCTGCATGAAGTGACTTCTCCTCAGGCATTTGAAGGTCTGCGTTTGGCGAATCGTAAACCCTGGCGCATTGATGCCAATCTGGCGACGCCTGATCATAACGTTCCGACTACCGACTTTAAAACGGTTGAAGATATTGTCGATCCGATTTCACGTATTCAGGTGCAAACATTGGATGCTAATACCCGAGAGTTCGGCATTACCGAATTTGGAATCGGTGATGTGCGCCAAGGCATCGTGCATGTTGTCGGGCCGGAAGAAGGTGCGACCCTGCCGGGTATGACTCTGGTGTGTGGGGATTCGCATACGGCGACCCATGGCGCTTTAGGGGCTTTGGCGCATGGTGTCGGGACTTCGGAGGTTGAACATGTTTTGGCGACTCAATGTTTGTTGCAGAAGAAAATGAAAAACATGCTGGTCAAGGTGGATGGCAAACTGCGTCCGGGCGTGACCCCTAAAGATGTGATCCTTGCGATTATCGGCAAAATCGGTACCGCGGGTGGAAACGGACATGCCATCGAGTTCGGCGGTCAGGTTTTCCGCGATATGTCGATCGAAGGTCGAATGACTGTCTGTAATATGGCCATCGAAGCCGGTGCACGTGTCGGCATGGTTGCGGTTGATGATAAAACCATCGAATATGTCAAAGGCCGCCCGTTTGCTCCAAAAGGGGCGGACTGGGATGCTGCGGTGAAGGCATGGGCTGATCTGAAGTCAGATGAGAACGCCGTGTTCGATACCGTGGTGGAAATGGACGGTGCCGAAATCGAACCTCAGGTTTCCTGGGGAACGTCTCCGGAAATGGTCACCGACGTCAATGGCACGGTCCCCGATCCTGCTCAAGAGTCTGATTCGGTCAAGGCGAATGGAATCAAACGTGCGCTGGAGTATATGGGGTTAAGTGCTGGCATGAAAATCAGCGACATTCCGGTGGACTATATTTTTATCGGCTCCTGTACCAACTCGCGTATCGAAGATTTTAGAGCGGCGGCGGAAGTGTTAAAAGGGCGTAAAGTCGCGGCTTCTGTTGAACAGGCATTGGCCGTGCCTGGATCCGGTTTGGTCAAGCAGCAAGCTGAAGCGGAAGGCTTGGATAAAATCTTTATCGAAGCCGGTTTCGAATGGCGTAATCCCGGGTGTTCAATGTGTCTGGCGATGAATGCCGACAGATTGCCTGCCGGCAAGCACTGTGCTTCGACGTCAAACCGCAACTTCGAGGGGCGTCAGGGCGCCGGAGGGAGAACGCACCTGGTGAGTCCGGAAATGGCTGCCGCCGCTGCAGTGGCAGGCCACTTTACCGATGTTAGAGAAATGCTTGGCAAGGGAGTTTAAAATGGATAAGTTCAATAAATTTACCGCTATCGTGGCACCGATGGATCGTGCAAACGTTGATACCGATGCCATCATCCCCAAGCAGTTTCTAAAGTCGATCAAGCGTTCCGGTTTCGGTCCTAACCTGTTCGACGAATGGCGTTACGAAGATGTCGGTCAACCGGGGCAAGACAACAGTAAGCGTCCATTGCGCAAAGATTTTGTGTTGAACCAGCCACGTTATCAGGGGGCTAAAATTCTGTTGGCGCGAAAAAACTTTGGCTGTGGTTCGAGCCGTGAACATGCGCCCTGGGCGTTAAAAGATTACGGCTTTGATGTGGTGATTGCGCCCAGTTTTGCGGATATCTTTTTTAACAACTGTTTCAAAAACGGTATTTTGCCGATTGTGTTGGATGAAAAAATTGTCGATGCATTATTTAATGAAACTTTCGAGCAGGAAGGCTATCAATTGACCATTGATCTGGAGGCCCAGAAAATCGTCAAGCCGAAT
>JAWVWZ010000193.1:0-3623 GCA_033723505.1 Hydrogenovibrio sp. | reverse complement strand
TTCGACCCGTGACATGGACAGAAGAAACCGCCCTGCCAATCCGGTGAAACGTCCGGAGACCCGATTGCCGGGCGATAAAGAGGAGCACAACCCAAATGCGTACAAACCCCAACGACGACCAGATATTCCGGTTTACTGGCTCTGACCTCGTTTTTCGCATAACTTGGCTGGATCGATTCATTCGATTCCGGATCTCTCAATTCGGAATCCAACTTCGGCAATCTTTCCAACATATCAGGCGTTCTACGCACAACCCACACAGGTTTTCCGCGCCAGGAAACGGTCATCATCTGCCCAGGTTGCAAATGGCCGATATCGGCATCGACCGGGGCACCGGCCGCTTTCGCCTTTTCGCTCGGCTGCCAGGAGCTTACGAACGGGACCGCCAGGAAGGTCGCTCCCGTTGCGCCTAGCACGCCTGTCGCCGCGGTCAATACCTTACGACGAGTCAAATTGTTATCTTTATTCACACTTTGTGACATAGGGTTTTTCCTCTATTGCCCTTTGAGTTTATTTAAGCTCGAATCTCCCTATTTTAACAAAGCAGCTATCGAGCTTACATAAATAAATTTGTATAACTATAGAAAAAATTTCTATAAAAAAAACTAATAACCCTGTAACCCTTTCATTTTAAAGCAAAAATAAGCGTTCCCTTATACTGGGTTTTCGACATCAATAAATTCGACGTCTAACTCGAATTCTGTCGCTAAATGTTCACCCAAAGCTTTCACCCCACATCGTTCGGTCGCATGATGCCCTGCGGAAAGATAATGGATGCCACTTTCCCGCGCCTGATGGGTTGTTTGTTCGGAGACTTCACCGCTGATAAAAACATCGGCCTGCCAATCGATCGCCTGCTGGATATAGCCTTGCGCCCCGCCGCTACACCAGGCGATGGTCGACACCACGTCCGGGCCGCCCTCCAAATGCAAAGACGTGCGATCCAAAGACATATCCACCTTTTCCTTAAAGGCTTCGAATGCCATCGGCATGGCCAGTTTTCCGATGCGAACCAGACTGGCGTCATCGGGCGTTTCGTCGGTAACGCCCCAAAGCTTGGCCAGCATGGCGTTATTACCGATTTCCGGATGCGCATCCAGAGGCAGATGATAACCAATCAGGTTAATATCATGATCCAGCAGAGCCTTGATACGCTTTTTCTTCATCCCGGTGATGATTTGCGGCTCGTTTTTCCAGAAATAGCCATGGTGCACCAGAATCGTATCCGCCTGTTTTTCAATGGCGGCGTCAATCAGTGCCTGACAAGCGGTCACGCCGGTCACAATTTTTCGAACCTGCTTTGTGCCTTCGACCTGTAACCCATTCGGCGCATAATCTTTAAAGGATGCTGAAGATAAGAAGTCGTCGAGGTAGGTGAGTAAATCGTTTCGTTTCACAATTTAGTCCTCCGATAAAAAAAATGACCATAAGAATGGTCATTTTTCAGTGATAGAAAGGAGATTAATCTTTCACGCGGTATCGCGCAGAAGCAGCATGCGCCTGCAGGCCTTCTCCATCGGCAAGAATGCCGGCGACCTTACCGAGCGTATTCGCGCCCTCGGCCGAACACATGATCAGACTAGAACGCTTCTGGAAGTCATATACCCCCAAAGGAGAAGAGAAACGCGCCGTTCTCGAGGTCGGCAATACGTGGTTCGGCCCGGCACAGTAATCGCCCAGCGCTTCTGCAGTATAACGCCCCATGAAAATCGCACCGGCATGCTTGATCTTCGGCAACAGCGCCTTAGGATCTTCGATCGACAACTCCAAGTGCTCTGGAGAAATATAGTTGATCAACTCAACCGCCTGAGCTTCGTCATCCACCACGATGATCGCACCACGATCACTCAAAGCTTTGGTGATGATTTCCTCTCTCGGCATGGTCGAAATCAGCTTATTCATGCTTTCATAAACTTTCTCGGCGAACTCGGCGTCCTCAGTGATCAAGATGGACTGCGCATCTTCGTCATGCTCCGCCTGAGAGAACAAATCCACAGCAATCCAATCCGGATCGGTCTTGCCGTCGCAATAGACCAGAATCTCTGATGGCCCGGCAATCATATCGATCCCGACCGCACCGAAAACTTCACGCTTCGCTGTCGCGACAAAGATATTCCCCGGACCGACAATCTTATCGACCTGCGGGACGGTTTCCGTTCCATAGGCCAAAGCGGCAACGGCTTGTGCGCCTCCCAGCTTGAAGACCTGATCGACATCACAGATGGCTGCCGCGGCCAAGACCATATCGTTCACCTCGCCATCTGGTGTCGGAACCACCATCACCAGTTTTTCAACACCGGCCACTTTGGCTGGAATGGCGTTCATGATGACCGAAGATGGATAAGCCGCTTTTCCGCCAGGAACATACAAACCGACTGAATCCAAGGCCGTGACCTGTTGTCCCAACATCGTTCCGTCTGCTTCGGTATAGTTCCAGGATTGCGTGACCTGTTTTTGATGATAAGCTTTGACACGCTCTGCCGACAACTCCAGGCTTTCTCTTTGATCGCTCGGAATGCGGTCCAAAGCCGCTTTCAATTCGGACTGCGGAATTTCCAGGTCTTCCGCCGAGCTCAAACTCAAACGGTCGAACTTTGCCGTATATTCCAATAAGGCGGCATCGCCGTTCTGGCGAACATTTTGAATGATCTCTTTCACGATCGAATTAACCGACTCGTTAGAAACGGTTTCCCACGCCAATAGGTTTTCAAGTTCTTCTTTAAACCCGTCTGCGTTTGCAGATAATTTTCTAATCTTTAACATCGTCTTATGTTCCGTCGTAATAAATTAGTTAACACTCGTAATCGCTGAGTTGAATTTTTCCACTATCTCGTTGATTTGATTGAATTTGGTTTTGTAAGCATGTTCGTTGACAATCAATCTGGAGCTGATGTCGGCGATATGCTCTTCTGGCACCAACCCGTTCGCCTTCAAGGTATTTCCGGTATCGACCAGATCGACGATCTTATCCGCCAGGTCGATCAGGGGCGCAATTTCCATCGACCCATAAAGTTTGATCAGATCCACCTGCTGGCCTTTTTGAGCATAATAAGCTCTCGCGGAGTTGATGTATTTGGTGGCGATCTTCAAACGGTGACCATGCGGCTTGGCTTCGGCCGGACCGGCCACCATCAGCTTACATTTTGCGATATGCAAATCCAGCAGTTCGTAGAGATTGTCCGACGGCGCTTCCATCAAAACGTCTTTCCCCGCCACACCGATATCGGCAGCACCATGGGAAACATAGGTCGGTGCGTCAGTCGCTCTAACAATCAACAGTCGCACGTTTTCCTGATTGGTCGGAATAATCAACTTACGGCTTTTGCTGGGATCTTCCAGAGGCAAAATATTCGCCGCTTCCAACAATGGCAAGGTGTCTTTGTAAATTCTACCTTTCGATAAGGCAATAGTCAGTTGGTTTGTCATGTCCAAATCTTTTCGTCTTAAATTTAATTTCGGTTTCAGTTGGCGCGGTAGATGTGGGCACCCAGTTTATGGAACTTCTCTTCGATCAGTTCGTACCCCCGGTCAATATGATAGATTCGACTGATGACCGTTTCGCCTTCTGCCGCCAATCCTGCCAGAATCAAACTGGCAGAGGCTCTCAAATCCGTCGCCATCAC
>JAWVWZ010000192.1:0-3625 GCA_033723505.1 Hydrogenovibrio sp. | reverse complement strand
GACAAATGAAACAAGCGCTTTTGTTCCGAGCCTTGGCGGTCATCGGAATGACATTTGCACTCACTGCTTGCTTAGACGGTGGTGGGGGAACAGACAGTAACTCTAACAGCAGTTCCGACACCAGTAGTGGCGAAACCAGCGAATCGGCTATTTTTACGAATCCCGCCTATACCTCGAATTGGGGCGTTGTCGGCGTTTTTACCAACGCCTCGACTTGTGCCAGTTGCCACACCTCCAATGGCACAACGGTGATGAATTTCAACGGCACTGACATCAGTCCTTATACGCAATGGCATCACAATATGATGGCGCACTCCCTGAACGATCCTTATTTCAATGCCGTGGTGGAAGAGGAAGCGCATATATTTCCGGATAAAAAGGTCTTTATCGAGGATACCTGCTTGCGCTGTCATGCGCCGATGGCCTATACGCATGCCCACCAGAATCCTTCCTTACTGACCAGTGATCCTTCCGGACTGTTGTCTGATGGCGGTTATACATTCAATACGGCGATGACCGACCCTCATGCCAGAGAAGGGATTTCCTGTACGCATTGCCACCAACAGCAAAACCCATTTATCGATCAAACCACCAATACTTTGTTGAGTGCCATGCCGGTCGCCAATATGAGTGGGCATTATAAAATCAACTCGCCTGCCGAAAATGCTCCGAACGATCCGACTATCTTCGGACCTTTCACCACCACGACTCAGGCAATGCAAAACCGAACCATCTATATTCCCGACTATGCAGCCCATGTCAGTGATTCGGCACAGTGTGCGACCTGTCATAACCTTTATACTCCGACCTTGAATCTGGAAGGCAATCCGCATTTGATCAATTCCTCGACCGGCGCTTACGATCCTAATGGAACGGTTGCGCAGTTCCCGGAGCAGACGCCTTACTGGGAATGGTTGAACAGCCAATACCCAGGGCAAGGGAAGACCTGCCAGTCCTGCCATATGGCGGAACCAAGTCCAACTTATCAGACCGCAGTGACAACAACACCGACGATGGCGCCTTTGAGAAGCAATTTTTCCGTGCATGAGTTTGTCGGAGGGAATACTTACCTTCTGAGTTTATTGAGCAAATACATGGCGGAATTGGGGATTGCCGACAAAGCCACTGCTGCTGGCTTTGATGCCAAAATTTCCCAAAGCCGTGCCATGTTGCAACAAGCGGCGACCTTAAACGTTTCCCAGTCTTTGGCAGGCAGTACTTTGACCGTTCCGGTGACGATTACCAATAACACTGGACACAAGTTGCCAGCCAGCTTCCCTTCTCGCCGGATGTGGGTGCATTTGAAAGTCACCGATGCAGGTGGCAGGGTGGTTTTTGAGTCCGGTAAAACGGAACATGGACAAATTATCGGCAAAGACGATGAATTCACTTCGGATCGGTGTCTGGCAATTCATAAAGCGGCGGATTTCAACTCCTTGACCGATAAGTGCTATGAGCCGCATCATGACGTGATTACGTCACCAGACCAGGTAGCCATTTATGAAGATGTGCTGGGTGATGTCAATCAGGACATTACCCATGTGCTGCTCCATGCCCGAAAATATCTGAAAGACAATCGTCTGCCCCCGAAGGGCTGGAAGTTGGCAAACCGTCATCCCAATCCAGTCGATCATACTTTGTATGACGACGATATTGTCGGTGCCGCGGCAACGGATGCGAATTTTGCGACCGGCAAGAGTGGCGCCGGTTCCGACGGTAAGGATACCGTCAATTATCAAATCAATGTCACAGGCTATACCGCGCCATTCAATGTATCGGTCGAGCTGTTATATCAGACCATCCGCCCCAGCTTTGTTGATAGCATGCATGCCGACAGTGAGATAGAAGGCAACAGTTATATCAAGCGTTTTAAATCCATGTACGAAGCCGAAGCGCCGACACCGGAAGTTTTGGCGACCTATCCATAGAGGGTTTGAATAGGTTAAAAACTTTCGCCTATCTTATTGTCATGACAGGTTTTTTTCAGTAAGGTGAGAGAAAAAAGTCTTTGCGGAGAAAGGGGCGTTTATGAGAGTTGTATCTTTAGTCAACGGGTCGCTGCTATCGGAGACAGCGAGTTTTTACGCCATTGTCTATGCCAAGTCGGTTCGTTTGCCTTTGACTTTTCTGTTTATCGACAGCGGACTCGAGTCGATCGAAAAATTCGAATCGTCTCTGGCCACCCTCAAAGAGATTGCGGAAGCCAACGAAGTTGACACCGAAACGGTGATTCTGGAAGGCGATACCATTTCCCAACTCCAGCATTTCGGTCAACTTTACGCCATTGATACGCTGTTTTGCGCGACGCGAAAGTTGTCCAACTCCCATTCTTTCAGTGACAAAATCATTCACGCCGGCCTTGAAACCGATATTGCAGTGGTCAAGGTTAAAAATGTCTCCCAGGTGCGTTCCTTCCATCGTGTCATGCTGGTATCCGGTGAGACGGTCAACCCTCATGCTTATCTTCTTTGGTTGGGTCTGCTCATGGGGAATGAAGCCACGGGAAAACTTTATTTACAAAACAGTCATGCAGCGCGTAAGGCATCGACAAAGTCGGGGCTGAAATATGAGTCCGCTCCCTTTATGCAAATCGCCAATATGCTCGATCAACGCGTTGAAGCCGTTCAGGTCATGCAGCCGGTCAGCCCGACCCGACTGAATAATTATCTGGTCGAAAATGATTTGGATCTGGTGGTGTATACCGCCTCTGCTTATCCACAAAATCTGCTGGCCGAAGTCACTGACGAGTCCAGTACCAATAGCATTCTGTTTTATTGCTGGCAAAGCTGATTATGCTGTTTCAACAATCACCACAACAGGTTTTAAAGTCTCTTAAAACCAGTGAATCCGGGTTGTCTCAAGCTGAGGTTACACAACGCCTGCAATCTTTCGGCCTGAATCAGATCTCGCAAAAAGCCAAAAAAGATTACCGGATCGAATACCTGAAAGAGTATGTCTCCTTTTTCCCGATTCTGTTGGAAGTGGCGGGGATTCTGGCGCTGATTGCCGATCATTTTCAGCCGGGACAGGGGAACGATATTCTGGCATATGCGGTGTTCGGCGCGGTTTTCTTGAATGCGACCTTCACTTTCTGGCAGAAATTCAAAGCCGATAAAGCGATGGAAGCCTTGCTCAAGTTAATTAAATCCGAGGCGACGGTGCTGCGTGAAGGTGACTGGCAGACGATTGATGCCACTCAGGTCGTTCCGGGGGATATCCTGAAACTGGAAGAAGGAGAGAAGGTTGCCGCAGATGGAATTCTATTGGAAGTCAATGATCTGCATTTAAACCTGTCGGTGCTGAATGGCGAATCGACACCGTCAGTGCGGTCTCTAAAGAGCGGAGATGCCCGTCGGGAGCTGGAAGCCAAAAACATGGTGTTCGCCGGTGCGTCGGTGAGCAATGGGAATGGCCTGGCCGTTGTGGTCGCCACGGGAGACGCGACCGAGTTCGGGAAGATTGCCCGCATGACGGCCGAAGTCAAGGTGACGGTGACGCCAATCGAAAAAGAAATCCGTCATATGACCACCATTCTGACTTTGTTGGCATTGGCGGCCGGGTTGGTTTTTTTCCTGCTGGGGTGGTTTTCCGAACGGGGATTGCTGATTTCCGCGATTTTCGCCTT
>JAWVWZ010000191.1:0-3639 GCA_033723505.1 Hydrogenovibrio sp. | reverse complement strand
TTCCGTACCCGACGCTCGCAACAAGACACGCCCCTTCCCCGCCATTCTCTCCTCGGCTGCAGCCACGGCATCCTTAAGCGCCTGATTGGTCTTCAAGCCGGTTTTATCCTTAACTTTTACATTCTTCAGAATCTGAGGAAACTTGGTCATTCCCGACGTCAATTCTTTCAAATCTTGGCCACTTTCCACCAGAATTGACATCACTTGCAAAGCGGCTACGATGCCATCGCCCGTTGAGGTCTTATCCAGACAAAGAACATGCCCCGAAGACTCCGCTCCCAGATTCCAGCCTCTTTCCTTTAAGGCTTCCATCACATAACGGTCACCGACATCCGTTCTAACAAACTCGATACCCTGTTCTTTCAATGCGACTTCCAAGCCAAGATTACTCATCAAGGTACCGACCACACCTTCAACAGGTTGCTTCGCGCCCTGCGCCATAATAAATAAAATTTCATCCCCATCGACGACTCGACCGTCGCGATCCACCATCATCACACGATCGCCATCACCATCGAAAGCAATGCCCAGATCCGCCTGCACCTCGGTGACTTTGGATTGCAGCGCCGCCAAGCTTGTCGCTCCGCAGTCTGCATTGATATTAATGCCGTCAGGTTGAACCCCAATGGTCACCACTTCCGCGCCCAACTCTTCGAAAACTGACGGCGCGATATGATAGGTCGCACCATTCGCGCAATCCAAAACCACCTTCACCCCTTCCAGTTTTTTGCTGGCGGTATAGGTGCTTTTGCAAAATTCGATATAACGTCCTGCAGCATCCTCTATTCTTCGGGCGCGCCCAAGATTTAAAGAGTCCACGATTTCAAGTGGGGTTTCATAGGCGGCTTCAACTTCCAATTCCATGGCATCGCAGATCTTCTGCCCCTGCCCGGAAAAGAATTTAATGCCGTTATCATGGTGTGGGTTATGTGAGGCGCTAATGACGATGCCAGCATCCGCATGAAAGGTTTTTGTTAGATAAGCGACCGCAGGGGTCGGCATTGGGCCAAGCAACAGAACGTCAATGCCGGAAGAGATGAAACCGGCTTCAAGCGCCGATTCGAACATATAACCGGAAATTCGGGTATCCTTGCCGATCATCACCGTTTTTTGGCCATGATCACGCATCACTTTTCCGGTCGCCCATCCCAGCTTCAGAACCCGGTCGGGGCAGATCATGCCTTTCCCGACGTGATTACGGATACCATCCGTCCCAAAATATTTTTTTTCTTGCGACATTGCAACTTATCCTAATTCGAAATCTATCAAAGTAATGTGTGCATTACTTTTAATGCTTGGACCGTTTCGGGGACGTCATGTACCCGAATGACTCTCGCACCTTTAAGCGCTGCGAGAATAGCGGCTGATACACTGCCAATCTGTCTTTGATCCACTGGCAATCCACCCAGTATCTCGCCGATCATTCTTTTTCGAGAAACCCCAACCAAAACAGGGTATCCAAGCAGTGTCATTTGATCGAGTTGTTCGAACAATTCTACATTATGCTGCAGGGTTTTACCAAACCCAAAGCCCGGATCGAGCAGAATATTTTGTTTGCGGATACCCGCGTCAAGACAGCTTTTGGCGCGATCTAACAAATAATCGGTCACTTCCTGATAGACATCCTGATAAGTTGGTGCTTCCTGCATTCGATCGGAAGTTCCCTGCCGATGCATCAAACACACAGAGACGCCCGATTCGGCAACAAACTGCTCGGCACCTTCCGCCAGCAAGGCATTGACGTCATTGACCAACACTGCACCGGCCTTGACCGCTTCTTTCATCACCTGAGTTTTATAGGTATCGATCGATACCGGCAGCCCGAATTCGCCCGCGACCAATTCAATCGCAGGAAGCACCCGTTCCAACTCAACTTCCAGCGCTACCGCTTCTGCCCCCGGCCTGGTAGATTCTCCACCGATATCAATAATGTCCACGCCAGCCTCGGCCATTTTTTCAACTTGCTGACGCATGGTATCCAGAGACTGGAAACGCCCGCCGTCGGAAAAAGAATCCGGCGTGACATTCAAAATCCCCATCACCAACGGCAAATCGTTTTCGATCGAATGCAGTCTTTCCATCCAACTCATAGTGTTCTCCATAAAAAAAGCCCCAATAAAGGGGCTTTATCATCCTTCATCTGTCGCGGTGAATTAATGCAGCTTTGGCTCCGCATCCCCGACAGAGGCGTCATCATTTGTTAAATCCGACTTGGTTTTGGTCACTTCTTCTTTTTGATTGACCGGTGTTCCAGCGGCACCCCCATCATCCTTAGAGTCATCATCCTGCCACTCTTTCGGCTTACCAGGCTCTTTGCCTTCCATCAGATTTTTCACCTGATCGGCATCGATGGTTTCATATTTCATCAAAGCATCCGCCATGGCATGTAGAATCGAAACATTATCCTTCAGGAGTTGCTCTGCTCGTTGATAGTTATTATCAATGAACTTTCTGATCTCCAAGTCGATTTCCTTGGAAATCTCTCCGGAAACATTGGCATTACGGGAAGACCCCATAATGGTGCCGTTATCTTCCTCTTCGTACATCAATGGCCCGAGCTTGTCAGAAAGCCCCCACTTGGTCACCATATTTCGAGCGATCTGCGTCGCGCGCATAATATCGTTACTCGCCCCCGTGGTCACCGCTTCCGGACCGAAAATCATTTCTTCGGCGATACGACCGCCATAAAGGCTCGACAACTGGCTTTCAAGCTTGCGCTTGGAATAGCTGTAAGAATCCTCTTCCGGCAAGTACATGGTAACCCCCAGAGCGCGTCCGCGCGGCATAATACTGACCTTATAGACAGGATCATGCTCCGGCACCAGATAACCGACAATTGCATGCCCGGCTTCATGATAAGCGGTCAGTTTTTTCTCTTCCTCGCTCATCACCATACTCTTACGCTCAACCCCCATTAGGATTTTGTCTTTCGCTTTTTCGAAATGGGACTGGGTAACCAGGCGATCATTGTTACGCGCGGCAAACAAAGCAGCCTCATTCACCAGGTTCGCCAAGTCGGCACCGGAGAAGCCAGGCGTTCCGCGGGCAATCAATGCCGGCTTGACATCATCGGCCAAAGGCACTTTTCGCATATGCACTTTCAAAATCTGTTCACGCCCACGTACATCCGGCAAACCGACTGTCACCTGACGGTCGAAACGCCCCGGTCTCAACAAAGCCGGATCCAGTACATCGGCACGGTTGGTCGCGGCAATGACAATCACGCCTTCATTCCCTTCAAAACCATCCATTTCAACCAGCATCTGGTTCAATGTCTGTTCGCGCTCGTCATTTCCGCCGCCCATACCGGCACCTCGGCTACGACCGACCGCATCAATCTCATCGATAAAGATAATACAAGGAGCATGCGCTTTGGCCTGCTCGAACATGTCGCGGACACGTGACGCCCCGACCCCGACAAACATTTCAACAAAGTCGGACCCGGAAATACTGAAGAAAGGGACTTTCGCTTCGCCGGCGATCGCTTTCGCCAACAGCGTTTTCCCCGTACCCGGAGGCCCGACCATCAATACCCCGCGTGGAATATTTCCACCCAGATTCTGGTATTTTTCGGGATCTCTCAGGAAGTCGACAATCTCACCGACTTCTTCTTTCGCCTCATCCGCACCGGCAACATCA
>JAWVWZ010000190.1:0-3665 GCA_033723505.1 Hydrogenovibrio sp. | reverse complement strand
TTATCGACTTCTCGACGGACTGAAGATCCGGAATCAATCCAGATATTTTTCAATTCGAAAGAAACGGTTTTATCCGGGTCCAGCTGAGAAATCAGCTCTGCCACGGTGCGCTCGATTTCTCCTCGACGGGAAGCATCCGGCGAGATATTTAAAACAATGTTATGTCCTTGGCTGGGGTTTCGTTGATACCAGACGATCAATTCGGTCCTCCCGGCATGCTTCCCACTGACCAGCAACTCCTTGCTATTGAGCACCTTCAGATTGGCCAAATCAGGGTTGGCAACCAATGCCCGCTTGATCGGGGTGTCGAACTTGACGATTCTGCTTTCGGTCGCCATCAGGTTGTAGGTGCTATCTGGAGCGGCTTTGGAGGCTCCCGGAAACAACACCACACAAATCAGTGCGAAAGATTTTATTAAGTTATGTCTTGATTTCATCGGGTAATCACCTCTTGCACATCTCCCCCTTGCATCAATTCGATGACTTCACGCTTGGTTTTGGGTTTATATTTCGGCGGACGCCCTTTGCCTCTTTCCATGACTTTCAGGTTAACCCCTTCTGTTTTCACCAATTTCGTGTCCGACGGATTTCTCAATACTAAATGAATGGCGCCGACATTCATCGCCAGAGCCAACTGTTCGGCTTGATGGGTAGTCACATCCAACGCAATCATCGACTTATCGACAGAGGTTTCAGGGTTATCCCCTCTACTCTCCGATTTAGCCGAGTCGATTTTCATCCGGTTTTTTTGGCCGATCGACAAGACCGTAATATTTTGCAGAACCGTACGACTGATCATTTTTTTGCTGTCCGTGCTTTCAAAAACACTGATGACATCAACATGATCTCCCGGGTTCAAAATGCCCAACAGCCCACTGGCTGCACTGACCGGCAGGCGCATTGCTCTCTGCCCACTATTCAATAACGCTTCGACACTTTGTTTGCCGACGTCTTTCTGGGTTCCGATTTTTTTCTCCATCAGCCATTCACCTGCATAGAGTTTCTGAAAGGCGATGTGACCGACGGCGGCTTGAGGGTTGGTAACCACGCCTTTCACCACCACTCCGTCCGTCGGCACTTTCAGCACCTTCAAATCATCGACGTCGATTTTTTCTCCACGATAGATATCGCGATTTGCGACCACGACCGAACGCAACTCCGGTTTTTCAACGATGGTAACGGTTTTCACCGATGCGCTCGCCTTGGCTTCTTCAACCCGGTTCTGCACATAGCCATATACAAATATGACCGCCAGCACGGCCGAAAGCCCGGCGACACCATACACCAACCAGTCACTTGTCTTCAGTTTCATAGACAACCTAAAAATAAATTAAATAAAGTGAAGAAAACGAAAAGAATGGAGAACTAGCTTGCTCGGCAACGAAAGCTGAAGTGATAGACACTCATTCCCCGAATCTTAAGATTTGTAAAAAATGTCGCCAGTTCGGGAAGCACCACTGTTTGTACCGGATAACTGGCTTCCACCGCATAATAGGCTTGGCCAACGGCATTAGTGCCTTGTTGTGCGTTGACGGTAATATCCGACAAAGACAACTTAGTTGAAGTCCCTTTCAAAGCGCTTTTTGTTTTCATCCAGTCATAAAGTTTCTGCTGCATAATGGAAGCCGCCGTTGCAGATGGCTGTACCTGACCACCGGAACATTGCAGCATTCCAGTGGTAGAATTGAATACTGCTTGATCGCCTTGACTGGCGTCATTCCAGACTTCGTCAAACAAGGAATTCATATCCTGATTCCATTCAAGACTGTCCAAGCCGTAATTCACAGCCTCCAGCACAAACATCGTGGCCAAAAGCATCAGTGGCAATACATAGATTGCCTCAATCGCAATGGAGCCTTTTTGCTTTAGCTGCGCCTTCACTAATGCCATAGATTCTTTAATCGATTCAACGCTTAAAGATTGTTTGAGACTGCTGTCAGCTTATCGCTAATCGCCTGACCGAATGTACCGAGGGTTGTCGTACCGTTACCAAAAAATGTGACGCCTAACGCAACCACCGCAGCCACCACCAAAGCATATTCAATCATGCTGGCACCTTTTTGTTTTTTAACTTTTTCCGTGCGAATCATTTTCAGTGTTTTTGCTTGGTCTAACATATCTTTATCTCCATTTAAAAATATAACCGTCAATGTTGTTGACGAGCACATATTAACGACCGACCCCCCAAGGAATCAATTAAATTTATCTCTTTTCATAAGTAAAATTATTAATGTTTCTATAAAAGCATTTTCTAATCAATTTTACTTAGCCAAATAACGCATTAACCCTATGTTTTATAAATAAATATTTTTATTTATAAGGATAAAAACCAGACTCATATCAGAATATAACCATATTATTATTCACTAATTTATTTACGTATTTTCAGGCATAAAAAAACCGGCAAAAGCCGGCTTTTTTGAAAAAAGAGAAAAGTTACTTACATCATTTCCAAGTCGTCGATGACCGCATCCAACCCTTTTTGTGCACATTTCTCATCATCTTTACCATCAGGCGCGCCACTGACACCAATTGCACCATATAACACCCCCCCAGCCTGAATCGGCACCGAACCGGCCATAAACGCCAAACCTTCACCCAGGCTGACCAAAGGACTGTTCGCTCGAGACTCCATCTGCGAGCCTTTGACATTAAACATCACCGAAGTATAGGCTTTTTTCTGACTGATTGACCAGGAAACCGGCGGTGCCATGGTATCTCTCAATTGTGCTTGAGGAATCCCATTACGATCAACGACCGTCACGCTGACAGGAATTCCTTTTTCACGACAGGCATTGATTGAAGCCATTGCAATTTTATTGGCGACATCCAACCCCAATCGATTCACTTTCACTGTCATCGGTTCGTCTGCCAGACCCAATGTTGGCAAACACGCCACTGCCGCTGCTCCCACCATCATCTTGACACTCTTTTTCATGTGATACTCCTTGTTAAGTTCAGCCCTAGCTAAAGGACGTAAAAAACAACTGATCCGGCACTCATCCGCTTGCCATGACAGTTTCAGTAAAACAATCTCATCCAATAAGTTTTGTTGTTTATAATCTCTTTATTGAACAATGCTATTATGACCTTGATGAAAACCATTTGTAAAGCACCCGCAAAATTGATTCTCAGCGGTGAACATGCCGTGGTGAATCATGCGCCTGCGATCAGCATGGCGATTGACTTGCCGACCTTTTGTGAGATGCAATTTACGCCGCTGTCAGCAGGACAGGTTCCTTTCGTCGAGATTGACTTGGTTGACTGCAGTCAAAAGCACGCCTTACCTTTTTCCGTCTGGCAGAAGATGGGCATCAATATCGAAAGCCGCTTTCAATTATTTGAACTGGGAGTTTCCACCATACGAAGCGTCCTCAAGCTGCCTGTCGATCTGGTGATCAGCACGCTGCACCATTACCACCAGAATTTTGGAGTAAAACCGGGACATTGGCAAATCAAAATTTACGGACACAGCATGCTTGGCAAAGGATTGGGGAGTTCCGCGTCAGTGATTGTCGGGCTGTTGCATAGCCTCTTTCTCCATCATGGTCAAAAACTCAACGCTTTAGAACTGCTGGCATTGGCAAAAACCATTGAAGCCAGGCAACATGGAAAATCGAGTGGCATCGACCCGGCAACCATTTTTCACGGCGGCTTATTGCATT
>JAWVWZ010000189.1:0-3702 GCA_033723505.1 Hydrogenovibrio sp. | reverse complement strand
AGGGGTATTGGAACCTGCGGCAGACTTGGCTTATCCAGGTGCGAATCCTGCATTACGCGATGCTCGCGACGAGGCATGGCTGGTGGTGTGTAAATCCGGCGGGCGCGCAGCGCTTGCAACACAAACTCTCAATGAAATGGGGTTCACCAATGCCACCAATCTGGTGGGCGGCATGGATGCGTGGCAGACAGCAGGGTATCCGATGACCGTTCCGTCGGATGAAAATATGACGGTGGTTTTGAAAGAACCTTGTCGTATCGACTGAACCCGGTTCAAGACCTGACTTAAAAACAAAACCCACCTGAGATGGTTTGTCTCGGTGGGTTTTTTTATATGTTTGGAAAGGGGAAAGCGATGCTGTTGTTAGATCAGGGCGGCGGCCAGTTTGCCTTTTGGGATTTCGCCGTATTTATTCACTTCGCTTTGCGTGTCCCGCGTCCACCAATAGATCAGTAAAATCAAGCCGATACCGGTGAGCAACAACAATAACCACCAGCCGCTTTTGCCGATGTCGTGCAATCTTCTCGCAGCCATGGCCAGCCAAGGGAATAACATAAACAGTGAAACCAAATCAATCAGAAAGTTACCGACGGCAGGCAGCTTGGCAAAGACGAAAGAAAACACTAACCCTGCGCCCCAGGTGACCAGAATAGTGAATAAATAGAACCACCAGAATTCACTGCGGCGGGCTCTTCCCGAGAAGTTGATGTATTTGCTCATGCCTGATGCGATTGATTCCTGAAACCCCATTGATGAATACCCTCATGATTGATCTTTTAAAAGATAACATACCTTATATTTAAAATTTTTAGAAGCAGGCATCCGCAAACAATCCCTGTTTTTCTCAAGGGTTTAAATTACCACAATTGAAACGATTCTCAATAGAAGTTACTTATCCATTCGATAAGCGATTCCGGTTTGTCTTTTAAAACAATTATTTAGGCGGATGCGTTGGTTAGCGGCGGTGTTGGTACGGCAATGCCTTTGATCAGTAACCACAGACAAAATGCCAATTCGGCCACCACCGGAATCAGGTAGAGCGGCTGAATCGTCTCGACCGCTTCCGGCATCAGAAAACGGGTAAAACTGCCGATGAGATAAACAATCGCGGCGGCAATCAGGCCGTAACCCAACAACTTGGGCAGGAAATTGGAGCGAATCACCAGAATGCCCAGCAAAACATTCGACACGCCGAAGAAAATCAAGCCGAGATCATAGCCATGACTGTGCAATTCTAAAAGCAAAGAAGCCAGTTCATTTTGTTGCTGCATGCCCAGAACGGCATAGTTGGCGCCATTGAGAATCAACAATGCGGCATAGTAATTGAGCAGGTTCATCCCCAGTATTGCCGCCTGAGCGAAACGGAAAGCGGAAGCGGCCATCGCCAACGGACGGCTGACCGGTTTGAAAAGCAGATAAAACAATACCGCCAGGGCGACGTCACAGATCAGCATCACCGCATCGGCGGCAAACCCCAACCGAAACAAATCGGGAGACGCGAGCAGGTTGTTGGCGGTGGCTCCGGCATCACCGGGCACCACTAAGTGGTGACGAATCATGACTTCACTCGTAAGACCGAATACGATAATCATCAGGTATAAAAAGCCCGTCAATCGGGGGCTGACAGCGGAGGGGAGAGACAAATTCTGAGCCGTCACAACAATATCCTTGCTGAGTTAAATTACGTATAGTTTAGCTGGAAAAGGAAAACAATCAATCATTAAAATTTTATTAAGTGTTTGATAATAAACCGGTATTAATGACTTCTCGTATTTTTCGCGTCCGGCGTTCGGCAAGAAATGGGTTGAGAAAGTCTTCGTCGGCAGGCTTTTGACTTCTCCGGCAGGTCTGGTTTAGGATGGGGCGCAAGGGAATTTTCCGGCATCGCTTGATTCAAGCGAAAAGGCTATTCTAGAACCCATCGACAACTCAAAGGATGTGATGACTCGATTATGATGGTTGGCAAGCGAAACACAGCACTGATGGCGGGATTCATCGGGAATGTCGTCGAATGGTATGATTTTGCATTATATGGTTATATGGCCGGGATTATTTCCGGCTTGTTTTTCCCTGATGAGAGTGCGACGGCAGGGCTGATCGCCACCTACGGCATTTTCGCCGCCGGGTTTTTGATGCGTCCGCTGGGGTCGGCCGTATTCGGCTGGCTGGGAGACACCATCGGCCGCAGTCGAACCATGATGATTTCGGTGGTGATGATGGTGTTGCCGACCGTTTTGCTTGGTGTCTTGCCGACTTATGAAATGATCGGCATTTGGGCGCCGGTCTTACTGACGCTGATTCGTCTGGTGCAAGGGCTTTCGGTCGGCGGAGAATTCAGCAGCTCGGTGACTTATCTGGTTGAAACGGCAGAAGATACCCGACGGGGCTTCGCCGGAAGTTGGGCCAATACTGGAAGCATGGTCGGTATGTTGCTCGGTGCCGGTGCGGCGGCGGCCGTGACCAGTTTGCTTTCCGACACGACGGTCAACGATTGGGGTTGGCGCATTCCTTTCCTGCTGGGCGGCGTCATTGGCGGGATCGCAATTCTGTTGCGAAGCAAGCTGCCTAAGTCTCAGTATTTCAAACGCCATCACAAAGAACGCGCAGATACTTCGCCGTTGATTCAGGCGATTACCACCAATCGCAAAGAAATGATCCAGGCGGTTTTATTCGCGTCGGCCTATGGCATGTTGTTCTATATTCCGCTGGTGTATCTGCCGGAATGGATGCATGATCATACTGATATGTCGAGACACGTTGCTTTACAGATCAATACCGGCGCCACTGCGTTGCTGCTACTGTTAATTCCGGTATCCGGCTGGCTGAGCGATCACTTTTTCCGTCGCACCCACTTTATCGCTGCTGCGATGTTAACGCTGACGGTGTTGGCCGTGCCTTTGTATGACTGGCTGTTGCAGGATGGGGTGATCAACGCAATTATCGTTCAGGTCGTGCTGGTGGTGTTGCTGGCTGTGCCGCTTGGCTCGGCACCGGCGATGTTTGTCGAACTCTTTCCGGCAGCCGATCGTTTGTCCGGCTATTCAGTGGCTTACAATGTCGGTTTAGGGGTGATCGGCGGGGCAACGCCCATGTTCGCCACCTGGCTGATCGAAGTTTCCGGCAATGCGGTTGCCCCGGCCGGTTTGCTGGTGGTGTCTTCCTTTTTAGCCTTTGTGGTGATGCTGTGGATTCAGGATCGCAGTCGAGAACCTTTGCGTTAAGCATGAATGCAAAGCAAAAGGTTCGAGGAAAGACAGTCGTCACTTGTGGTTTTTGCGTAAATATTATATAACCCTAATAAAGCAATAAACGTTCAAAGGACTGAACCTTGGCCAAGCATCCGGTAGAACTTCTGATCCGCAAAGCCGATACCGCCATCAATCAGGAAGATTTCGACACTCTGATGGAAATCTATGCCGACGATGCCGTGCTGGTTGTGCAGCCCGGCCTGAATGCCGTCGGTAAAGAGCAAATTCATAAAGCCTTCGAGGCCATCGCCAAACATTTCCAACACAGTCTGTTTGTGAAACAAGCCGAGATGGAAATTCTGGACACCGGCGATACCGCCCTGGTGCTCGCCAAAACCCTGATTTCCGCCAATCACTTGCCCACCACCGAACGCCATGCGACCTATGTCTTTAAAAAGACCAAAGCCGGTGCCTGGTTATGCGCAATTGATAATTCGTATGGGTTTGATTTGTT
>JAWVWZ010000188.1:0-3724 GCA_033723505.1 Hydrogenovibrio sp. | reverse complement strand
TATTCAATCTTTTCTAAAGAATTTAACCGAGCGCCCCGGTGTCTATCAGATGATCGACGCCAACGACACCATTATTTATGTCGGTAAGGCGAAGAATCTGAAAAAGCGGGTATCGAGCTATTTCAAAAAACGCCACGACGAAATTAAAACAGAAGCCATGGTGGCGCAAATTGCCCGGATCGAAGTGACCATCACCGATACCGAACCTGAAGCGTTGATTCTGGAAAATACGCTCATCAAGCGTCATAAACCCCGTTATAACATTCTGTTTCGGGATGATAAGTCATACCCTTATATTTTCGTGTCGACCGGAAAGAAATTCCCTTCGTTGAGTTATCACCGCGGTGCCAAACGCAAAGTCGGCCAATATTTCGGGCCGTTTCCGAATGCATCGGCGGTGCATCAAACATTGGACAGTCTGCAGAAGATTTTCCGTGTGCGGCAGTGTGCCGAAAGCGTGTTCAGTCATCGTTCGCGTCCTTGTTTGCAATATCAGATCAAGCGCTGCAGTGGCCCTTGTATCGAAGGGCTGGTGTCCAAGGAACAGTACGACGAAGATGTGCGCCATACCATTGCTTTTCTCAACGGCCAAAGTTTTCAGTTAATCGAGGAGTTGGCGGAAAAAATGCAGGCCGCATCCGAGGACATGGAGTTTGAGAAGGCGGCGGTTTATCGTGACCAGATTTCTGCACTCAGATCGATCCAAAGTCAGCACTTGATCAACCAACCGGGCAATCAGGATACGGACGTAATTGCGCTTGCCAACCAGGCCAATCAGGTTTGCGTGTCGTTGATGATGTATCGTGGCGGGAACTTGTGGGGTAGCCAGAACAGTTTCCCCAAGGTTTCAGCGGAGGACAGCGAAGATGAAATCCTGTCGGCTTTTATCAGTCAGCATTATCTGGATTTACCGGCACCGGCGGTGATTCTGCTGGAACATAAACTGAAGGATCAGGCGGAACTGGCATCCCTGTTGTCGGAGCAGAAGGAGCGAAAGATCAGCCTTCGCCAGCCCAATACCAAAGTCTTTAAAGGGTTGATGGAATTGGCGAAAACCAATGCCATGTCGGGTTTGAAGCAAAGAATGACGCAGAAAGCTTCGCAGATGGATCGGGTTCGTGCTTTGCAGGAAGTCTTGACGCTGGCGGAGCTGCCCAATCATATCGAATGTTTTGATATCAGTCACACTCAAGGGAATTTGACCGTGGCCAGTTGTGTTGTGTTCAATGAGGGCGTGCCCAATCCCAATGCTTACCGTAAATTCAATATCGAAGGCATTCAGCCGGGCGATGATTATGCGGCAATGAATCAGGTCATCAGTCGTCGCTATAGCCGGTTGAAGAAAGAGGGCAAGCCTTTACCGGATTTGGTGGTGATTGATGGCGGGAAAGGGCAGCTCAATCAAGCCATCGAAGTGTTCAAGGATCTTGAACTGGAAGGTGTGCCGCTCGTGTCGGTTGCCAAAGGAGAAGGGCGCAAGGCCGGGCTGGAAATCCTCTATACGCCTTATAACAGTGAAGGGATTGACTTGGAAGCCGACGACATCGCTTTGCATTTGATCAATCATATCCGGGACGAAGCCCATCGTTTTGCCATTACCAGTCACCGTTCACGCCGGCAAAAAGCGCAAACCCATTCGCGGATTGAAGATATCCCCGGAGTCGGAGCGAAAACCCGGCAAAAACTGTTATTGCATTTCGGTGGACTGGCGGACGTTAAAAATGCCGCTGTCTCGGAATTACAGAAAGTCCCGGGGATCAGTCAGGCGATGGCACAGAAAATCTATGACTTCTTTCATGGTGAAGTTTAGGTTAGGAGCTTGCACCCCTCCCAGCCTGGCAGATTTTTGGCCCGCAAAGCGTTAAACGGCTTGGATGACGAGCTTGTATGGCGATTAGCGCAAAAGCATGAATCCGACTATGGTAATATTGAAGACAAACAGTAAACGGCTTCTATAAAAGACAGCCGATTGATAGACAATAACTTTTAATCCTTGATTGACTTACGATAAATATGCGTTATTTAGATTCCCTACCGATGCTGATGACCTGGTCTCGTGTCGTTTTAATCCCCATTTTCTTGATCTGCTATTATTCCGGCATGGAAGATGCCCGCTTATGGGCAGGGCTGGCATTTATGATTGCCGCCATTACCGACTGGTTTGATGGCTTTTTCGCCAGAAAACTGGGGGTCAGCAGTAAGCTGGGCGCATTTCTCGATCCGGTAGCGGACAAGCTGATTGTTTCCGCGGCACTGGTCGTGGTGGCCGTAGAATACCAGAACATCTGGGTGACCCTTTCTGCGATTATCATCATGATGCGTGAAGTCAGCATTTCCGCACTACGCGAATGGATGGCGGAAAACAATGCAAGAGAAGTGGTGGCGGTGTCCAGTCTTGGAAAAATCAAAACCGCTTCACAATTGGCGGCTTTGACCTGGCTGATTTATGGCGGCGAGCTTTGGGGGATCAACTGGGGCGCAATTGGATTCCCGATGCTGTATTTTGCGGCTATCCTGACCTTGGTCACCTGGATTCAATATACCAAAGCAGCCTTGCCGGTGATTCTTTCCACTGCATCCGAATCAACGAAATCCGATTAAAAACAAACGCTTGCCATAAAGGCTCTCGCGCCCGATAAAAGGCGCTTGTGGCGAAAATTCCGCAAAGCGTGCGGGTCTTGATAAAAAAACCAAAAAAGCCGCAAAAAAGCTTGTAATTTTTCTGACACATCCTATAATACGCCCTCATTACGACGCGGGAATAGCTCAGCGGTAGAGCACAACCTTGCCAAGGTTGGGGTCGCGAGTTCGATCCTCGTTTCCCGCTCCAATAATGGCGGAATGGCAGAGTGGCTATGCAGCGGATTGCAAATCCGTGGACCTCGGTTCGACTCCGGGTTCCGCCTCCATTTACTTCGGCATGAAACATTTCCGTTTCAAATGTCACACTCGTAATTCAAAATTTGACTCTGTCGATCGACAGAACACCCGGCCCAGGTGGCGAAATTGGTAGACGCAAGGGACTTAAAATCCCTCGGTGGCAACACCGTGCCGGTTCGATTCCGGCCCTGGGCACCATTTGATTCCTCTTTTCTCGATTTTAGCTTTATTTTCCTATTACCAATATTTTCTAGTTTTGTCCTTCATGGTCGGTGCATTTTTTTGACTCAAATCAATAAATGTAAAAAAATTACATTGAATGTTGACCGAATTTGAATTGTGATCTATTATGCAATTAAGGCTACAGATAAATACGTAATAAGTAGCAAGAAATAACTCTAACAGAAGGAAATGTGTTATGAAAATGTCATCATTATTCTCTGCAGTATTGGTTGCTTCTATGAGCATGGGAACAGCATGGGCAGCAGATGAGCCTGCGAATACTCAAAACCAGACTCGTGACCAGCAACAGAATACAGTTCAACAACAGAACCAAAGCCGAATGGGGCCGAATGCACCGGGTCAAGGTCAGCAAAACCGTATGCAAAACCAAAATCAGAACCAGAACCGAAATCAGTACCAATACAACCGACAAAATCAAGGATCGGGAATGGGAAGTGGTAATCGCAGTGACCGTGGCATGAACCGTTCGCAAAATCGCTCGAATGGCGGCGGTATGGGCAATGGTTCCGGTGGCGGTAAACGTTAATGTTTTCTGTCCTCTTCTGTGGAATGAGCGCAGAGAGAGACAGTCTGACTCTAGATTAAGAGTCGGGAAGAGGGC
>JAWVWZ010000187.1:0-3733 GCA_033723505.1 Hydrogenovibrio sp. | reverse complement strand
TGCTGTTGCAGATCGTCCAGTAATGCCAACACCTGTGCACGCACCGAGACATCCAATGCGCTGGTCGGTTCGTCGCAGATAATCAGTTCCGGTTCCACCGCCAAGGCACGGGCAATTCCGATGCGTTGACGCTGACCGCCGGAGAACTCGTGCGGATAACGATACTTATGCTCCGGCAAAAGCCCCACTTGTTCCAACAGTTCATCGATCCGTCTGTCTTGCGAAGGCTTGTCCTGCGGCCCCACTTTCAAGCTGGTCATGCCTTCGCGGATAATCTCACTGATGGTCATTCTTGGATTCAAGGCCGAAAACGGGTCCTGAAAAATCACCTGCACCTTTTTTCGGTAGGGCTTCATCTGCTTTTCACTGAGTTGGGTCAGATTGATTTGCGCCTGTTCATTGGTAAAAGCCACCGAGCCGTCGGTGGTGTCGACCAGTTTGAGAATCGCCTGACCAATGGTGCTTTTACCACTGCCGGATTCCCCCACCAATGCCAATGTCTGTCCTTTGGGAATGGTCAGGCTGATCCCATCCACGGCTTTGACATAGCCGACGGTGCGTTGAAAAATCCCTTTCTTGATTGGAAAATGCACTTTTAAATCATTGACCTGCAATAGGGTTTGCGTCTCCAGCACCGGTTTGAATTCGTGTTTGGGCACCGCATCGGCCAGCAACTTTTGAGTATAAGGGTGTTCGGGTTGGGTAAAAAAGTGTGCTTTTTCCGCCTGTTCAACAATCCGGCCTTGCTTCATCACCGCCACGGTATCGGCCATTTCATTGACCACACCCATGTCATGAGTGATGAATAGAATCGCCAACCCGCGCTTGTCTCGAATCTGCTTTAACAAGTCAAGCACTTGCGCCTGAATGGTCACATCCAGTGCTGTGGTGGGTTCATCGGCAATCAGCAGATCCGGCTCGCAAGCGAGCGCCATGGCGATCATCACTCGTTGTTTCTGCCCGCCGGACAATTGATGCGGATACCAGTCCACCCGGTCTGCCGGATTGGGGATACCCACTTCTTCAAAGAGTTCAATGGCTTTGGCACGCGCCACTTTGGTTGACAATCTGAGATGCACTCGCAAGACTTCGGCAACCTGTTCGCCGACTCTCATTACCGGGTTCAGGGATGTCATCGGCTCCTGAAAAATCATCGCTACCTGCTTGCCACGCACCTTCTGCATTTTATATTCCGGCAAAGCAAATAAGGATTGGTGATTGAGGTGTATCTGACCGTCTGTGACGCGCAAGGCTTCCGGCAGAAGGCGCATAATGGCCAAGGAGGTCAAGGATTTACCACTGCCGGATTCACCGACCAGTGCAAAGATTTCGCCGGCATGAATCTCGAAACTGACGTCGGAAATCAATGTCTGTTCCTGTGGAGCCCTGCCCTGCTCCGTCGAATGAGACGATGGCACCACCTTGATTTCCAATTGCTCAACTTGTAACACCAATTCCGAAGCCGTTTGCTCTGCGTTTGTCATCTTTGTTTTTTTACCCTTCTCAACAACTCAATCGAATCTACCATCAAACCTTGTGCGCGACAAGCTTATCGTGCGATATCTCGGCCCTTTTCAAGACTTTTCTCAGTCTCTCGGATTCAGTACGCGCTGTACCCGATCCGAAAACAAATTGGCGGCCAACACCAGAATAAACATAAAGAAAAAAGCCGAGAACAACGACCACCAGACAATCGGTTCCCGTGCCATTTCCAACCTGGCCTGATTGATCATGTTCCCCCAACTGTTCATGGTCGGATCGACCCCGACACCCACGTAGGACAACACCGCTTCGGCCAGGACCAGGCTGCTGAAATCCAGCACCACGGAAATCAATACGATGTGCATGACATTCGGCAGGATATGTTTACGGATCACCGAGGGCGAACTGACGCCGAAAGCCCGGGCAGCAATCACATATTCCATCTGGCTGATTTTCAACGTTTCCGCGCGCAAAAGTCGGCACAGACCAGTCCAACTGGTCATGCCGAGAATAAAGACCAAAAACAGCAAGCGGATATCGGCACGTTCTTCGGTGGATGCAAACCAGTCAGGGTGATTGCCCATAATCACCTGCATCACCAACACGGCCGCCGCAATCAGTAAGACGCCGGGAATCGAGTTCAAGGTGGTGTAAAGATATTGGATCACATCGTCGATCCAGCCTTTGAACAGCCCGGCACTGATGCCGAGGATCAAGGCGATCGGCAACATCACCAGCGTGGTCAACACTCCGATCAACACCCCGGTACGGATGCTTTTCAGCGATTCGTAAAGCACATCCATACCGACCTTATCGGTACCGAGCACATGGAATGACAGGCTAAGCCAATAGCCCCAGCTGATAAACAGCACCACGACAAAAACCGTCCAATAGGCTGTTTTCCATGGCAAGACGGTTTGTCTGCGCAACACGGACAATGCATAAGCCTTGAAGGGTTGTCGATGCACATGGCTTCGCCAACTCAGATGCGCTCCGATTAACCCCGTGCTGACAATGACACCAATGGCGAGGGCTTTTATCGATTCCCAAAGAACCGAAGCATGCACCGCGACATGTTTCAAAGGTAGATAAACCTGTGCCACCCCGCCGCTGTCGGTGAATTGGGTCGCCTTGTTGTATTCGGTCAAGGCAAAGGGCGCCGAATAGGTTCTCTCCGACACCAAAGCAAGATGCGAAAACAGAATATCCAACAAACTCAATGAATTAGAATGGTTATCGCCATTCTGGTTTAGAGTGACCTGCACCGAATCCAATAATGCAAAGCCCAGATAAAACAACAGAATCACCGCGGTAATCATTGCGGTATGGGACTGAAAGATTTGCAGCCATTGTTGTTTGACCTGAGGTGAACGGCCGATTATCCGTCCCCAGATCATCAGGGCAATCACCAACCCCCAAATCAGCAAGTCTGTCCATAAGAATGAGAGACTCATCAATTCAACCTCACGCGCGGATCAAAGAAGGTATAGGAAATATCGGTCAAAATCAGGCCGAAGATATAAAGCACCGACCCCAAGAACACCATCGCCTTGACGATACTGAAATCCTGAGAGTTGATGGCATCAATGGTATAGCTCCCCAGTCCGGGAATGCCGAAGAAGGATTCCATAATCAAGCTGCCCATAAACAAAGTTGGAATCACGACCACAACCCCGGTGAGGATCGGCAGCAAGCCGTTTTGCAGCACATGACCGAAGAGCACTTTGATTTCGGATAACCCTTTGGCTCTTGCGGTCCGCACATAGTCCTTGCTGATTTCTTCCAGAAAGAGGCTGCGATACCAGCGAATCCCTGCGCCCATTCCGGCGAAGACGCCAATCACGACCGGCAGGATAATGAATTTGAGGCTTTCCCAGCCCGAAGCATAGCCGGAGATCGGTACCCAGTGCAGAATTTTGCTGAACAAGACCTGGCCGGCGATGATATAGAACAGTGCGGAAATCGACATGATTGCCACCGCGACCACCATGGTCGCTGAATCAAGCACCGAGCCGCGGAACAGCACGATCAGTAAAGCGATGGCGATATTGGTCACCAGACCGATCACAAATGTCGGCAAGGCAATCGACAGACTGGGCACCATGCGTTGCTGAATATCCGACGAAATCTGCCGCCCCGAATCCGATTGACCGAAATCGAATAGAAAAAGCTTCAGGGATTGCTGAACAAACAGGGTGTCGGTAAAAGCTGCCAGGCTGGGGGCTTTATCATTGTAGAACAAAGGTTTGTC
>JAWVWZ010000186.1:0-3734 GCA_033723505.1 Hydrogenovibrio sp. | reverse complement strand
CCTTCCCGAGAAGATGCCAAATCGAACATGGAAGCATTGATTCATCATTTCAAACTCTTCACCGAAGGGTATTCCGTTCCGGAAGGCGAAGCCTATACGGCGGTTGAACACCCGAAAGGAGAATTTGGTATCTATATGGTCTCCGACGGTGCCAACAAACCTTACCGTTTGAAAGTCAGAGCGCCTGGATTCGCCCACTTGGCATCACTGGATGAAATGGCAAAAGGTCATATGATTGCGGATGTGGTTTCGATTATCGGGACACAGGATATTGTATTTGGGGAGATTGATCGATGAGTTCAGTAGCTGAAAATCTGATTCAAGGTGAGGTCAAACAACGGATTGATCGTTGGGTCTCTCATTATCCGGAAGATCAAAAACAATCTGCCGTGATGCCTGCATTGAGAATTGTCCAGGAAGTCAATGGCGGAAGCTTGACGACGGAACTGATGGATCAGGTTGCGGAATACCTTGAGATGACACCGATTGCGGTTTATGAAGTTGCGACTTTCTACTCGATGTATGAGCACAAACCGGTTGGGAAGCACAAGATTTGTCTGTGTACCAACATTTCATGCATGTTGCGCGGAAGCGACGAGATTCTTGAACACCTTGAAAACAAGCTGGGCGTCGGTGTTGGCGAAGTCACCTCCGACGGTAAGTTTTCGATCAAGAAAGTTGAGTGTCTAGGTGCTTGTGGCGGTGCTCCGATGATGATGATTGGTAAAGATTACTATGAAAATCTTACGAATGAATCTGTTGATGAAATTTTAGACGGATTGGAGTAGATAAATGATTCCACAAAATGAATGTTGTTACCGTTTAAATCACCTGGAGAATTCTTGGGATATAGACACTTATGTCGCCAATGGCGGGTATGAAGTATGGAAAAAGGTCCTTGCCGGAGAAATCTCTCCGCAGGAGATTATCGACGAAGTTAAAACGTCTAATATTCGCGGACGCGGTGGCGCCGGTTTCCCGACCGGGCTGAAATGGAGCTTTATGAACCGCAATGCGCCGGGCCCGAAATACATTCTTTGTAATTCGGATGAGGGCGAGCCGGGGACCTTTAAAGACCGCGATATCTTGCGTTACAACCCTCACCAGTTGGTTGAAGGGATGATGATCGCCGGTTATGTCATCGGGGCTTGTGCCGGGTATAACTATATCCGCGGTGAATTCTGGGAACCTTACAAGCGTTTTGACAATGCAGTTAACCAGGCAAGAGAAGCCGGTTTGCTGGGCAAAAACATTCTTGGCTCCGGATTTGACTTCGATCTATACACTCACCTGGGCGCTGGCGCCTATATCTGTGGGGAAGAAACGGCGCTGGTCGAATCGATCGAAGGGAAAAAAGGGCAACCTCGCTTTAAGCCGCCTTTCCCGGCAAGTTATGGTCTGTACGGAAAACCGACAACCATCAACAATACCGAAACCCTGGCATCGATTCCGGTCATTCTGGCGAAAGGTGGTGAGTGGTTTGCAGATATCGGCGCACAGAATGCCGGTGGGACAAAATGTTATTCCGTTTCCGGTCATGTCAATCAACCCGGGAACTTCGAAGTCAGAATGGGAACGCCGTTCAAAGACTTGTTGGAGTTGGCCGGTGGCGTCTGGAAAGATCGCCAGTTGAAGGCTGTGATCCCAGGGGGCTCTTCCACTGCCGTATTGCCGGCTGAAAAAGCCCTGTCAATGAATATGGATTATGACTCTATCGCCAAGGCGGGTTCTTTCCTGGGAGCCGGTTCAGTGGTGATTATGGACGATCAGACGGATATGGTAGAGGCGCTGGAGCGTCTGACCTGGTTCTATTACGAAGAGTCTTGTGGACAATGTACCCCTTGTCGAGAAGGAACGGGCTGGATGTACCGAGTCGTTCACAGAATCAAACAAGGTAAAGGAAGACCGGAAGACATCGAATTGTTGAAAGATGTTTCCGGCAAAATTATGGGTCGTGTAATTTGTGGTTTAGGTGATGCCGCCGCAATTCCTGTCGGTAGCTTCTTAGAACATTTCGAGCATGAATTCCGCCACTACATTGAACATGGTTGTAGTATTTACGATCGAGCGTAAATGGAACGCACTTTAAGGTTCCGAGCGGGCTCCAAATTTAGGTTTTAAATATGGTTAAAATTGAGATAAACGGACAAATAGTTGAAGCACGAGAAGGGGACATGCTGATTGATGTCGCCGATGATGCTCAAATATCTATTCCACGTTTTTGTTATCACAAAAAACTCTCGATAGCTGCAAACTGTCGTATGTGTCTGGTTGAGGTTGAAGGTGCGCCAAAAGCGTTGC
The DNA here is from genome assembly GCA_033723505.1 of Hydrogenovibrio sp. Lineage (GTDB taxonomy): Bacteria > Pseudomonadota > Gammaproteobacteria > Thiomicrospirales > Thiomicrospiraceae > Hydrogenovibrio. Next base: position 1,433 of record JAWVWZ010000186.1, on the reverse strand, counting down.
CAGCTTGTGCAACCCCTGTAACCGACGGTATGAAAGTTTTCACTAAATCGAAGAAAGCCGTTGCGGCACAGCAGTCGGTCATGGAGTTTTTGTTGATCAACCACCCATTGGATTGTCCGATTTGTGACCAAGGTGGCGAGTGTGAGCTTCAAGACGTTGCAATGGAATATGGGGATGATGTCTCTAAATACACCGAAGCAAAACGTATCCTGGGCGATAAAAACATCGGGCCTTTGATTCACACTGATATGACGCGTTGTATTCACTGTACCCGTTGTGTTCGTTTTGGTCAGGAAGTTGGCGGTATTATGGAACTGGGCGCCACCGGCCGAAGCGAGTGGATGGAAATCGGCACCTATATCGAAAAATCGGTGACTTCCGAGATGTCCGGAAATATGATCGACCTGTGTCCGGTAGGGGCCTTGACCTCAAAACCTTTCAGATACAGTGCGCGTGCGTGGGAGTTGAAGTCTCACAAATCCATCGCACCTCACGACAGTATTGGCTCGAATATCATTCTGCATTCCAAAAACGATCAGGTATTGCGTGTTGTTCCGGATGAGAACGAATCCATTAACGAAGTCTGGATTTCCGACAGAGACCGTTTCTCTTACGAAGGCATCAATGCCGAAGACCGTTTGAAGCAGCCAATGATCAAAGAAAAAGGTCAATGGAAAGCGGTTGACTGGGAAACGGCCTTGTCCTTTACCGTTGATAAATTAAAAGAAGCGGTTAAATCTCCTGAGAAAGTCGGTGTGTTGGCTTCGCCATCCTCTACGCTGGAAGAATTGCAGTTGTTGCAAAAACTGGCCAGAGGGTTGGGTATCAACAATATCGACCATAGACTCAGACAGCAGGATTTCGCAATGGATCGAATCGGGTTCGTTGCGCCGAAGCTGAATCATACAATCGAAGCGGTTGAATCTCTGGATGCCGTTTTGATGGTCGGTTCTTACCTGAGAAAAGAGATTCCGTTGTTGAACCATCGTGTGCGTAAAGCACAATTGGCTGGTGCTTCGGTTTTCTGTGTCAATCCGCATGACTTTAAATTCAACTATGATGTGCAAGCGCTGGTGAATGCGAACCTGGTCGAAGAGCTGAAAGGCATCGCGAAAGCGGCAACGGCAAAAGCGGGTAACACGCCTGACTTCCTGGCGAAAGTAACCGCCAGCGAAGCGCAGCAAGCCGTCGCCGACAAACTGGCGGAAGCCGGCAAGGCATCTATCATGTTGGGTCAGATCAGCCAAATGGATGCAAATTACACTCAAATCGTCAAGTTGGCGGATGTCATTGCTAAAGCTACGTCGGCCACACTGAACCTTCTGCCGATTGCCGCGAACGAAGTTGGCGCGCATAGGGTCAACTTCCTGCCGGAAAACGGTCAGAACACGGTTGAGATGATCAATGGCGGATTGGAGACCTTCATTACGCTG
>JAWVWZ010000185.1:0-3739 GCA_033723505.1 Hydrogenovibrio sp. | reverse complement strand
GAAGACAACTTCAACATCATTCCCGAACGCGTCAACAAAGGCATCAGCTGGTATAACCTGGTGCCGAAAGACAATACCTTCTTCCAAAGTCTGGAGGTCGGTATCGCCAACAACCAGCTGGTGCAACTGTGGATGTATCAAAGTCCGGACAATGTGACTAAAGTGGTGTTTTCCGACATTCGCCAGAACCAGAAAATCGCCGACAACCAGTTTGACTTCGAGCCGCCGCAAGGCGTGGATGTCGTCGGTCAACGGGTCGAGTCTCTGAAATAGCGGACAGAAGATATGGCATATCAACCGCTTTCTGATCGACTGAGACCGGAATCCCTCGACGATTATGTCGGGCAAACCCATTTGCTCGGGCCGAAACGCGCGCTGTCGAAACTGCTGGAAACCGGGCATCTGCATTCGATGATTTTCTGGGGGCCACCGGGCACCGGCAAAACCACCCTGGCACGCTTGATCGCCAAACAGTCGGATTTGCAGTTCATCAATCTGTCTGCCGTTTTGGACGGCGTCAAGGAAGTGCGTAAGGCCGTCGAGCAGGCGCAGTTGCATCGTGATCAGTTTCAGCAGGGCACGCTGTTGTTCGTCGATGAAGTGCATCGCTTCAATAAGGCGCAGCAGGATGCGTTTCTACCGTTCATCGAAGACGGTACTTTTATCTTTATCGGTGCGACGACGGAAAACCCGTCGTTCGAACTGAACAACGCCTTGCTGTCCAGAGCGCGGGTATATGTTTTGCGTTCGCTGGACGACGAAGACCTGTCCAAGGTGCTGGATCGTGCCGTGGCCTTGTTGAATGAGGATCTGGAAGCAACCCTCGAAGTTGAGGAAGCGGCGCGACAGTCCCTGATCCAGTTCGCCGACGGCGATGCCCGCCGGTTATTGAACCTGCTGGAGCAGTCGGTAGATTTCGCCGAAGAAAATCTGCCAGGCAGGGTGGTGTTGACTGCCGAGAACTGTCGTGAAATTGTGCAGGGCGGAGTGCGAAGATTCGATAAGGGCGGTGAAGTCTTTTACGACCAGATTTCCGCCCTGCACAAGTCGATTCGCGGCTCCGATCCCAATGCCGCACTCTATTGGCTGACGCGGATGCTCGACGGCGGTGTCGATGCGCGTTATTTGTCCCGACGCTTGGTTCGCATGGCCAGCGAAGACATCGGTAATGCCGATGTCAGAGCGTTGGAAGTTTGCATGAACGCCGCGGATGCCTATGATCGGCTGGGGTCTCCGGAAGGGGATCTTGCACTGGCGCAGGCTGCGGTTTATTTGGCGGTGGCACCGAAGTCGAATGCCGTTTACATGGCCTATAAGGCCGCTTTACAGGATATCAAGGAGCACGGGTCCTATGAGGTGCCATTGCATCTCAGAAACGCCCCGACCAAGTTGATGAAATCGCTCGACTACGGCGAAGGCTATCGTTATGCCCATGACGAACCTGATGCCTATGCCGCGGGAGAAAGCTATTTCCCCGAGGAGATGCTGGAGCGCGAATATTATCAACCTGTCTCGCGAGGCTTGGAAATCAAAATCGCCGAAAAACTGGCGAGATTGAAACAAATGGATCAGATGTCTCCGATCAAAAGAAGAGAGCAGGAGCAGTAGGATGCAACAATTTCATTTAATGCAGATTCTCGCCGTCGGAGTGGGGGGCACTTTCGGTGCCATGTCGCGCTTTTGGCTGTCCAACCAGATGTATGCCTGGTGGGGACGGGATTTCGTCTGGGGAACGCTCACGGTCAATGCCCTGGGGTCTTTCCTGATCGGTTTGCTGACCATTCTGATGATTGATAAACTGCACCTCAGTCTGGAATGGCGTGCGTTATTGATCGTCGGGTTTTTAGGGTCTTTCACCACCTTTTCCACTTTCGCATTCGAAACCCTATTATTTTTGCAGGAAGGGTTGTTCGAAAAAGCGATGATGAATATCGTCGCCAATGTCTTTTTGTGCCTGTTTATGGTGTGGATGGGGGTTTGGGCCGGCAGACAATTCGCTTTGGCGTAAATTCATGCTGATTTTTTAGGAAAAACCCATCATAATTCGATGTCGACGACGACCGAAAACAGGAAAGTTTTATGAGCACAGAAGCCACTTTGTTACAGACCCCGTTTCATCAGATGCATCTTGACGCTGGTGCCCGCATGGTGCCTTTCGCCGGTTATGACATGCCGGTGCAATATCCGCTGGGCATCAAAAAAGAACATCTGCACACCCGGGAAAAAGCCGGTCTGTTCGACGTTTCCCACATGGGGCAAATCAAGCTGGTCGGGCCGAAAGCCGCCGAAGCGCTAGAGTCGCTGGTACCGGTCGATATCGTCGATCTGCCGGAAATGCGTCAGCGGTATGCGTTGTTTACCAACGAACGCGGCGGTGTGCTGGACGATTTGATGGTCACCCACGCCGGCGATCATTTGTTTCTGGTGGTCAATGCGGCCTGCAAACAGCAGGATATCGAACACTTGAAAACCCGTTTGGCCGGGCAGTGTGACATCGAGGTGCTGGAAGACAAAGCCTTGCTGGCATTGCAGGGGCCGATGGCCAAGGACGTGATGGCGAAATTGGCGCCGGAAAGCGCACAAATGGTCTTTATGACGGCGGCGAATCTGAGCGTCGGCGGTATTGACTGTTTTGTCACCCGTTCCGGTTATACCGGCGAGGACGGCTTTGAGATTTCCGTCGACGCTTCACAGGCCGAAGCTTTGGCGAAACAGTTGCTCGCCGAAGAAAGCGTCGAGTGGATTGGGTTGGGCGCGCGGGATTCATTACGTCTGGAGGCGGGATTATGTCTTTACGGGCATGAATTGTCCGAAGACATCACGCCGGTGGAAGCCAGTTTGAACTGGGCCTTATCGAAAGCGCGACGGACTGATGGTGTCCGCCCCGGCGGTTATCTGGGCGCGGAAGTCATTGCCCGGCAATTGGCGGACGGGGTGGCTCGCAAGCGGGTCGGCCTGGCGCCGGAAGGCAAGATGCCGGTCAGAGACGGTGCCGAAATCGTCGATGCCGAAGGCAATCTGGTGGGCGCCGTCACCAGCGGCGGATTCGGGCCGAGTGTCAACCGCCCGATCGCCATGGCATTATTGGACAGCGAGCAGGCCGCTCTCGGCACACAGCTTTTCGCACGGGTCAGAAACAAGCAGGTGCCGGTCGAAGTGGTGAAACTGCCGTTTGTGAAACAGAATTATTATCGAGGCTAGTTCGACAAAAATAAACGTCGGGCTGAAAATGAAACCAAACATTATCAATACGAGAGGAAAAGCTATGAGTACGCTTAAGTTTTCAGAAGATCACGAATGGGTGGAAGCGCACGGTGACGGAACTGCAACCATCGGTATCACCGATTTCGCACAGGAACAGCTAGGCGATTTGGTTTATATCGAAATCCCGGAAGAGGGCGACGAAATCATTAAAGGCGATGCCGTTTCGGTCATCGAGTCGGTGAAAGCCGCATCCGATTTGATCGCACCGGTTTCCGGCACCATCATTGAAGTCAACCAGTCGTTGGACGACGAACCTGAAAAGGTCAATGAAGATCCGATGGGCGCCGGTTGGTTCATCAAAGTCAAGATGTCCGACGAATCCGAACTGGACGACTTGATGGATGAAGCGGCTTATCAGGCGTGCCTGGATTAAGTCGCCGCGATTGAGCGAATAGATGCGCCCGCATCGTAGCCGGGCGAAGATTTTAGGTGTTGCAGCGTGGTGGTTATGACAAAAAGAATCGAAGATTTACAG
>JAWVWZ010000184.1:0-3754 GCA_033723505.1 Hydrogenovibrio sp. | reverse complement strand
CAACACGCCATCGACAATCGTAAACGCACAGGAACGAATATGGTCGGCGATCACGCGTAGAGAGCTGTTGGTCAGGTCTTTTTCACCGGTCAGTTCTGACGCTTTCTTGACGATCGCCTGGAAAAGGTCGATATCATAATTATTATGGACCCCCTGCATCACGGCAGCAAGACGCTCCAGCCCCATACCGGTATCGACCGACGGCTTCGGTAATGGCGTCAAAGTGCCATCTGCAGAACGATCGAACTGCATAAACACCAGGTTCCAGATTTCGATATAACGATCGCCATCTTCGTCAGGCGAGCCCGGAGGGCCTCCGGCAACGTCTTCACCATGGTCATAGAAGATTTCAGTACAGGGTCCGCAAGGCCCGGTATCGCCCATTGACCAGAAATTATCCTTCGCGCCGCAGCGGGAGAAACGGTTTTCATCGATCCCCATTTCTTTCAGCCAGATATCTTCGGCTTCCTGGTCTTCTTCGAAGACTGTGACCCAAAGCTTTTCTTCCGGCAAATTTAATTCTTTGGTCAGGAAATCCCAGGCAAACTGGATCGCTTCACGCTTGAAGTAATCTCCGAAACTGAAGTTCCCCAGCATTTCGAAAAACGTGTGGTGGCGGGCGGTATAACCGACATTTTCCAGGTCGTTATGCTTTCCACCGGCACGAATACAGCGCTGCACACTGGTTGCACGAGTATAGTCGCGCGACTCTTGCCCCAAGAAAGTTTCCTTGAACTGCACCATCCCCGCGTTGGTGAACAACAAGGTCGGGTCGTTCGCTGGCACAACTGGGCTGGAATGCACAGCTGTATGGCCTTGCTTTACAAAAAAGTCTAAAAACGCTTTTCTGATTTCTGCACTGGTCATAAAAATTTTCCTAACACTAAAAATAAATTCGTTATCGGTTCTTATCAAACCGTCTTAAGCCGTCGCTTATCGCATGGCCTTCCATATCTGACTTTGACTGAATCCCCGGCTCGCCAGAAAACGCATTCTTCTGGCTTGCTCTTTCATTTCCCTGGGTTTGTCAGCATCCCCGTACTTTTTAATCAGAGCTTCCTGCGCCATCTCCGCCCAGTCACCATCGTCCAGTGACAAGTAAGCATCGATCAATTCCGTATTCGCCGTCTTCGCCTGCAACGCCTGTTTAATCTTGTAAGGTCCCTGTCCTTTCTCCATCGCCAATCGAACCGAAGCTTCGATAAAACGCTCGTCGGACAACCAATTATTTTGCCGGCATCTATCTAAAACAAAATCGACCAACTGGGGTCGATTTTCACTTTCCGGAAACTTCTGCAGCAACTTCTGCCTGAGCTCTTTGCCTCCATGCTCACGCATGGAAAGCAAATACACTGCTCGGCTTTCTATCTGCCTGACCAGATCCTGTTCTTCTTCACTGGCCGTTTCTATCTCAAAAGTTTCCAAACCGGACACCTTTTATATCCAGAAAACTGGCTGTCCGCCCTTACTCTTCAGGGGCTTCTTTCGCCGCAGAAGGTTTGCTCGGCAAAAGGTTCTGCTTGATTTTCTGTTGTAATGTTTCGTAAATCTCAGGATTATCTTTCAGGAACTGACGTACATTGTCTTTCCCCTGCCCGATTTTCTGGCCTTCGTAGCTATACCAGGCACCGGCTTTCTCGATCAGTTTTTCTTTTACACCCAAATCGATGACTTCACCCTCGCGGGAAATCCCTTCGCCGTAAAGGATATCGAACTCAACCTGTTTAAATGGTGGCGCAACCTTGTTTTTCACAACCTTAACGCGGGTTTCGTTTCCTAAAATCTCTTCGCCTTTCTTGATGGCGCCGATACGACGGATGTCCAAACGCACCGAAGAGTAGAATTTCAACGCGTTCCCACCGGTCGTGGTTTCAGGGTTACCGAACATCACACCGATTTTCATACGGATCTGGTTAATAAAGATCACCAGCGTATTGGTACGCTTGATATTGGCGGTCAATTTACGCAAAGCCTGTGACATCAAACGGGCCTGCAAGCCCATGTGCGAATCGCCCATATCCCCTTCGATTTCCGCTTTTGGCGTCAGAGCGGCAACCGAGTCGACCACGACGATATCGACTGCGCCCGAGCGCACCAAAGAATCAGTAATCTCCAATGCCTGTTCCCCGGTATCCGGCTGGGAGACCAGCAAGTTATCCAGATCAACCCCCAGCTTTTCCGCATAAATCGGGTCTAACGCATGCTCGGCATCCACGAAGGCGGCCGTGCCGCCTTTCTTCTGCATTTCCGCAATCGCATGCAGCGTCAAAGTGGTTTTACCGGAAGACTCCGGACCGTAGATTTCGACAATACGTCCGCGCGGTAAACCGCCAATGCCCAACGCAATGTCCAATCCCAAAGATCCGGTCGATACGGAATCAATGTCACGAGAAACACTGTTGTCACCCATGCGCATGATGGATCCTTTACCAAACTGTTTTTCAATTTGACCTAAGGCCGCTTCGAGGGCTTTCTTTTTGTTCTCATCCATTGAAGTCTTCCTACTGATTATCTAGTTTTCTTTCGAGCGTTTCCGGAAACCTGGGTTTTACCAAAAACATTTACTAAAAAACCCTTGCGTTCCCCTTCCTGAACGGAAACAAAACTCGCAAAGGTTTAAAAATTTTGAACCAAAAATTATCCCATAATTTCTGATTTTAAGCACTTAATTTTTATCAAAAAAACGTGTTTTTTCGTTTTAAAAAACACGCAAAAAGGCATTTTAATCATCCAAAGGGGAGATTCGCATTCAGGATTCGGTCTCCAAAAGCGCCAGAACCCCTTTCAATGCTTCAAGGGTGCACTGTTCACGAACGGCATCTCGATCCCCGTCAAAATGAAACAACTTGGAAACGATCTGATCGTGCCCCTGCATCGCCCACGAGATCCAAACCGTTCCGACTGGTTTATCGGGAGTGCCACCGCCCGGCCCGGCGATCCCGCTACAGGCCACGCTCACTTTGGCGTGAGATTCCTGCAACGCGCCGATGACCATTTCTTCGACACACTCCTGACTCACCGCGCCTTTTTTCATGATGGTGGTTTCCTTCACCCCCAGCATTTCTTTTTTAGCCTCGTAACTGTAGGTTACATAAGCCCGATCGAACCAGGCCGTACTGCCGGCAATGGAGGTCAACGCTTCAGCAATCAATCCACCGGTGCAAGATTCCGCAGTAACAATCATTTTTTGATGGTTTTTCAAGGCTTCACCCACCTCGGAAACCAAGCTAAATAATTGAGAACGATCTCCCATGATGATTGCTCCTTATTGATACTATTTGAGATATGGCTTAGCATACCCTTTTTCAGTGCTTTTTTACAGCACCATACAAGCAAAACAGCCGATCGATCCGAACAACCCGAACTTTTAAATCGAAAATACAGAAAAAACATGTCCAACACCCCAAAACACACGCCGATGATGCAGCAGTACCTGGCGGTCAAAGCGGAACACCCCCATCACCTGCTTTTTTATCGCATGGGCGATTTCTATGAATTATTTTATGATGATGCCAAGAAAGCTTCAGAACTACTTGAAATCACTCTGACCGCCAGAGGAAAGTCTGGCGGCGAGCCCATTCCGATGGCCGGCATCCCCCATCATTCGGCGGACAACTATCTGGCCAGACTGGTCAAATTGGGGGAATCGGTCGCCATTTGCGAGCAGATCGGCGACCCGGCGACGTCAAAAGGACCGGTCGAGCGCAAGGTGGTTCGCATTATCACACCGGGAACCTTGGTCGAAGACTCGCTT
>JAWVWZ010000183.1:0-3779 GCA_033723505.1 Hydrogenovibrio sp. | reverse complement strand
GCCGACGATACGAGGAGCGACTTCTTTGCCATTGCCGTCGATAAAGAGGACTGTCGGGGTTAAATCAACCCCGTAGCCTGTCGCCCAATCGTCTTTTAGAATCGGTTGTCCGTCCATGCCAGGAATTCGCTGGCGGTCGTCGAGACTGACATAGCGCATGAACATATACTTGCCCTCATAATTGCCGCTTAACGCCATGGGGTTCAAAACGTCCTCGCGTAGCATTTGGCAGAATTCGCACCACTTGGCACCAAAGGCCAGCATAATCGGGAGGTTGTGCGCTTTCGCCTGTTGTGACAGGGTCTGCAAGTTGGTCAGCTCTTTTATCTGTACCGATGACGGTTCGGCAACAGCTATTTTTTCACAACTGGCAATCAAAAGCATGGAACCGAAAAGTAGGGTTAACCAGATGCGCATAGATGAAAGTCCCTCGAGTAACCTTGTTGTTCTCTTAGTTATATAAGGATTATTTTATCGAAAAAAAGAGCCTGAATTCAGTAAAATGGCGGGACTGAAACAGAGAAGGACAGATAGATGAAGAAAACGCTGAGAATTGCAACCCGAAAAAGTCCGCTGGCGATGTGGCAAGCGGAGTTCGTAAAAGCAGAACTCGAAAAGGCGCATCCGCAGTTGAGTGTTGAACTGCTGCCGATGTCGACCAAAGGCGATAAGATTCTGGATGTTCCTCTAGCGAAAATCGGCGGGAAAGGGCTTTTCACCAAAGAGCTGGAAGACCGTATGATCGCCGGTGAGGCCGATATCGCGGTTCACTCGATGAAAGATGTCCCCATGGAGTTGCCGGAAGGGTTTGCGTTGGGTGCGATCCTGGAACGTCATGCGCCAACCGATGCCTTCGTCTCCAATCACCATGAATCCTTCGATGCCTTACCTCAGGGCGCAATATTGGGAACGTCTAGTTTAAGAAGAAAAGCCCAGCTGATGGCACAACGTCCCGATTTGGATGTCCGGGATTTGAGAGGGAACGTGGGAACCCGTTTAGGCAAATTGGATGCCGGAGAATATGACGCCATTGTACTGGCGACTTCGGGGCTGCAGCGTTTGGAATTGTCGGATCGAATTCGTCATGAGTTCCAGCCCGAACAATGTTTGCCTGCGGTGACTCAGGGGACTTTAGGCATCGAATATTTTGCCAAGGACGATGCTGTATTGGAATTGATTCAGGTTCTGAACCACCGTGACACGGAAATTCGGACCTTAGCGGAACGGGCGATGAACCACCGTCTTGAAGGGGGATGTCAGGTACCGATCGGTGTGTTTGCAGAACTCGACGGAAACCGGATTCACCTGAAAGGGTTGGTGGCCGAACTGGACGGTTCGACCGTATTGACAGCCGAGGCAACCGGTTCGATCGAAGACCCCGAAACGCTAGGGGTTCAAGTGGCCGAGGCGTTACTGGCGCAGGGTGCCGACAAAATTCTCAGTGCGGTTTACGAGCAGACGTCTCTGGGCTGAGTGTTTGAACCGGAGATGAGGATGCAGCCGGCGACACTGCTCAATACCCGACCTAAGGCTCAGGCCTCAGAACTGGCGGCCGCTTTGGAAGAAGCCGGGGTGGACAGCCTGTCTTGTCCGGCGATCGAAATTCAACCGATCCTCCTAGCAAAAGAAACACTCCCCAGCCTGGCAGATTTTGATCTATTGTTTTTCATCAGTGCGAATGCGGTTTGGCAACTTGTTGAGCAGTGGCAGCAAACGTTTGGAACTTCTTTGGTGGTGCCGAAGACGATTCGCTGTTATGCCATTGGACAAGCAACCCAGAATGCCATGTGTGCTGCCGGCATCCCTGCGTCTACTACTCAGGGGCCGTTTGACAGCGAGCAGCTGCTGGCAGAATTGGGATCACAGTTGGTGTCTAAAAAATGTCTGATTGTGAAGGGGGAAGGCGGGCTTGATACCCTGTCGAAAGGATTGGTTGAAAAAGGCGCCAAAGTCACCCGTTGGGATTGTTATCGCCGTGTCCCAGCGGCGTTCTGTCGCCAGGCATGGCAGGATTTTCGTCAGGCGGAGCGTCCGATTGTGCTGGCAAGCAGTCTGCAAACCTGGGAAAACCTGGTCGCTAATGTCAAAACACATGCCGGAGAGGCGGAGCTGGCTTGGCTGTTCCAGCAAGATTGCATCGTCTTCAGTGGTCGCATCAAAGATGCGCTGATTCGGCAGCACTGGCAAGGGCGAATCAATGTGGTGCCAATACAAACGAATCAAGGTATCATAGAAAGTATCAAGCAACTGCTGAATATGCGTTGAATCGAAACACAAAGGAAGTTGAATGAGTCAGTCTAACAAACCCATCACCCCAAAAGCGGATCATCGTGTGATAGAGGCTGAAACAACCCATCGGACACAGAATAATCGCACAAACTCCAATGCGGCGGGAAAAGGGAACGACAAGCCTTTGAAAGCCAAATTTTCTTTTGGAGAATGGCTGTCCAACAGCCGTTTAGTTCGCTGGTTACGAAATCTGGTCTGGTTGTTTTTGATTTCAGTGGTTGCGATGCTGGCCTATCTTTCCTGGTCGAATAATCAGAACGATTGGCAAATCGAGCATATCAACGAGCTTCAAAGTCAAATGTCGCAGTTGCGCGGCAGCGTCAAAACCTTACAAACGAAACAGGCCAAACTGGAACAGGCTTTATTGAATCGCAAGGATGCCTCCCAAGCCGAAGCGACTCCGGCGATATTGGCGAAAATCGAGATGCTTGACGACCTGCAATCGCAAGTCAAGGCGTTGGCGACAAAGCTGGGAGACATGGAAGTTCGTTTGGACGCTGGCCTGTCTACTAGCGTAAGTGATGCTTCGCAAGGAACTTCTAAGGCTGAGCCTGTACAGAAAACGGCAGAAGATGACCAATTAACGCCTCTTCGTCAGACAATGGCCCAGTTGAAAACGCAACTTGCCAGTTTACAGTCCGCACAGCAAGCCTTAGAGGTCAAAAACGAAACACTCACCGCCAAGTTGTCGGCAGAGCCGAAACCAACTACAGAAGCCGGCTACCGTGATATGACCGCGTCGAAAATTCGACAGTGGGCCACAGAAATTAATTTAAAGTGGGTCATGCAGGGAGATGTTGAGCAGACAAAGCAAACGCTTAAAGCATTGGAGCAGGTCGTCGGGCTTAGCCAGTTGCCGGAGAAAAACCGTTTGATCCGGCAAATCGGCGAGGACTTGAATGCACTGACAAATCAAGTCGGGTCCTCGTCTTTAAATTCAGCGCGACAGGCGTTGAAGCAAACCAAAAACTGGCTGACGCAGCTTGATTTGGCACCATCGGTTCTTCAGGAAGTTTCACATGAAACGTCTGACAAGCCGGAGACAGTCGCTGAACCAGCGCTTTCGGTTTGGCAAAAAATCGAACAGAAGTTGATGAGCCTGTTTTCGATCAAGAAACGGGCGCAGGGCGACAATTTGACGGCCGTCGAAAAGCTGGTGCAGCAGGATGTGCTCAAGCAAAGAATGCTGTTGCTATTGGATCGGGTCGAATGGGCACTGGTTGCGAACTCTCAACAACAACTTGAAACCAGTCGTCAGGCACTGGCTGACTATGTCCAGCAACAATTGCCACAAGAAAGTGCGACTTTTAAGTCTTTATTCAAGCCTGTCGAAACTTTCCGCTTTCAATCACGTCATTCACTCAAAATCGTAGGAGAAGAGTGAGATGAATAAGATTTTTAAGTGGTCGATTTTCTTTATTCTGGCGACGGTACTGACGACGGTTTCGCTTCAGGATAATGGCCGACTGTCGATGGTCTGGCATGACTGG
>JAWVWZ010000182.1:0-3798 GCA_033723505.1 Hydrogenovibrio sp. | reverse complement strand
TCAGATCAGTCAGAAAAGCACCCTGCTTTCCAAAGCCCTGACGGCGATGAACAGCAAAATCAATTTCATCATGCAAACCATCGATCAAAAGCAACTGACACGAACCATTCCACAACGGATGGTCAATATCAGTGCCGGTGGCCTGGCTTTGAAGATTGACGAGCCGGTCCAGAAATCGGACAAGGTCGATATCCTGATTCAGCCGCTTGCCGATGAGTCTCCAGTCTTGGTGCGTTGTAATATCGTCAAGATCATGCCGGAACAGGGCAATGTTTCGACCGTCGCGCTGGAATACCAAGGCATGTCGGAAGACGACCGCCGAAAACTGGTCTACTTCATCCAGAGCAAAGAAATCGAGTTCGCTCACCAAAACAAGGACTGACCTGGTCCAATCCGTCGACTGTCTTTAAAATTGCGAGATAGTCGACGTCACCACGCCCCAAATCACCACTTCAGACTCTTCCCGAATCGGGATGGGCGGATAATCATCATTTTCCGGCACCAACCAGGTTCCCGTCGACTTAATCGACAAACGCTTCACCGTCAGTTCGCCATCCACCGCGGCAATCACGATTTTTCCGTCGGTCGGCGTAATGCTTTTATCCACCACCAGAATATCGCCGTCTTTGATGCCGATTTTTTTCATCGAGTCGCCCTGAACGGTCAATAAAAAAGTGGCTTCCTTGTTTCGGATCAGTTTCTGATTCAAGTCCAGCCGAGCCTCGACATAATCATCCGCCGGGCTCGGAAAGCCGGCCACCACTTTGTGGGCATACAAAGGCAGTTCCATCGCCTCGTTCTCCGCCGGCAAGGTAACCTGCAAACGATCGGCGGCCAGAGTCTGCAATTCTCGAGCTTCTTTAAGCTGCTTTTCCAACGCCGCTTGTTGCAACAGCCAATCTTTGACCTGCTGTTCTTTGGAGATCGGAATGCGGATGACCTTGGTGGTCTCTCCAAACAGGCCACTGCCTTTTTTTCGACCAGCCCCTTTTCTCGCACCGCCATAACGACTGCTGGAACGAGGTTTCTCGTCAGTTGTTTGAGTCTTCGATGTCATAAAATTCCAATAAAAAACCTTTCGTCAACTTGAATTCGGTTACACTAATTATAAAATAGTGTAACAGTTTTCAAGTTCAATTGCGGATATTTATTCACCTATGGCGACCTATGCTTTAATCGATGGCAACAGCTTCTATGCCTCTTGTCAAATGGCATTCGATCCGAGTCTATGGCAAAAACCAGTGGTCGTCCTATCCAATAACGACGGCTGTATTGTTTCCGCCAATGCCAAAGCCAAAGCGCTCGACAAGCAATTGACCCGTTCTCTGGGAGACGGCGGTTACCGCGCCGCCACACCGGGCAGCTTCATGTTCCAACCCTACTTTAAGGTGAAAGCCTTATTGGAACAACATCAGACGGTCGCCTTCAGCTCCAATTATGAACTTTATGCTGATATGTCCAACCGCATGCACACCATTATCGGCACCTTCGGCCCTCATCAGGAAATCTACTCCATTGACGAAAGCTTCCTGAACCTGACCGGGCTGGAATCTCAAGACCTGACCGCACTCGGTCAGGAAATCAAACAAACGGTCTTTCAATGGCTACACCTGCCGGTCGCCGTCGGCATCGGCGCCACCAAAACCCTGGCGAAGCTGGCAAACCACCTCGCCAAAAATGATTCCAATTACCAAGGCGTGCTAGACCTCAACACCCTATCTCCGTCCACCAAAAACTGGGTTTTCAAACACACAGATGTCGGCAAAGTCTGGGGCGTGGGTAAGAAAATGTCTGCCAACTTAAAATCCAACGGCATTCGGACCGTCTATGACTTACAGCAGGCCAATCCAGGCAGAATCCGCCGAAGATATTCGATCACTCTGGAAAAGATCGTGCGCGAACTCAACGGCGAGTGCTGCCTGTCGTCTCAGGAGCTCTCCAACCCGAAACAGCAGATCATCTCCTCCCGGTCTTTCGGGCAGGCGGTCACCGACGTCAAATCGATGGAACAGGCACTGGTTTCCCATACCGCCAATGCCGCCAAGAAGTTACGCCAACAAAACGGCGTTTGCGATTACATCACCCTCTATTTCAAAACCGACTCCTTTAATCGCCAGGCGTCACAATATCAGCCCAGCCATACCCTTGCGCTCCCTTATGCCAGTGATGACACCATTCTGTTGGCAAAAGCCGTCAAACAAGGATTACGGCAAATCTGGCGCCCCGGCTACCCATACAAAAAAGCCGGCGTGATTCTCTCCGGCTTGTCGCCGAAAGGACCGGTTCAGCAGGACTGCTTCCTCCCCGCTCCGGATCCGGTTCAACACCTCAAGCATGAACGTTTGATGCAACTGACCGACCGGATCAATCTGATTATGGGCGACCACACGCTTTATCATTCGTCTGAAGGCATCAAACACAAGACCTCCTGGCAGATGAACCGTAATCTGATGTCCGGACGCTACACCACTCGCTGGAACGAACTGCCCAAGGTCTGATAAGGGCTTCCCATGCTTTATTATTGACGGCCAATGCCGTAAACTGCTAACTCTTTTTCAGCAGGAACACCCAGCGAAGATGACCCCGATCAACGCCAAAAGTCTGGCGCCGCGTTTAGGCGCACTGGTCGCACTGACTCCATTCGCCGTCGACACCTATTTACCGGCGATTCCGGAATTGGCGCGGCAAATGTCGACCACCGTCAACCAAATCAGCATCACCGTGCCTCTGTTCCTGGTCTGTTTTGCTTTAGGTCAGTTGATCGGTGGCCCGCTGTCCGATCGTTATGGACGCAAACCCATCGCCGTCATCGGATTGACGGTATTTTTAACCTCTTCGCTCTTGATTACCTTCACCGTGCAAACCGAACAACTCTATGCCATGCGGGCACTTCAAGCCATTGGAGGCGGGTTTGCCACCGTCGTTTCCGCCGCCATCGTCCGCGACCTCTATTCCGGCCGGGAAAGCGCCCGGGTCTTTTCGATGATTGCACTGGTGATGCTGATTGCGCCATTAGTCGCCCCCAGTTTCGGCGCGATGATTTTGCACGTCGGGACCTGGCAGCATATCTTCCTGTTTCTGGCCTTCTATTCGGCGTTGTTGTTTTTGCTCGTCAAATACTCCCTGCCGGAAACCGTCGATGCACAACGCCGCCAACAGGCACGTACTCAGCCTTGGTCGCAATTACTGACCAATTACAAACATGTCCTGACCCACAAGCGCGCCGTCGGGTTTCTGTTGGCACAAGGCTTCGCCAGCAGCGTGCTGTTCGTTTATATCACCGAATCACCGTTTATCTATATGAAAGTGTTTCAAATTGATGCCGACCACTTCCCGTTTTATTTCGGTCTGGTCGTTCTGGGGGTCATGTTTTTCAACCGCGTCAATCTGGGGCTTTTAAAACATTATGATCCCAAACAAATCGTCCTCGGCGCCATTCTGACACAGGTCGTTCTGGCACTTTCGCTAGTCGGTTACGACCTGATGTTCAACCCGAATGTGTTTGTGATTTTAATCCTGCAATTCTTTATTATCGGCTTGCTCGGCGCCATTACCCCGAATATCCAGGCCAGCTATATGGATTTCTTCCCGCATATTTCCGGCACGGCGAACGCCCTGGTCGGCTCCAGTATCTTCGCCATGGGCGGCATGATGGGCATGATCATGAGCTTTGTTCATGACGGCACGCTCTTGCGAATCGCACTGTTTCTCTCATTGATGACCCTGATCAGCCTTTCCAGCCTTATCTGGCTGGCCAAAGTCAGACAACCGATTTCAGCGGTGGAAACGGTCGATTGA
>JAWVWZ010000181.1:0-3798 GCA_033723505.1 Hydrogenovibrio sp. | reverse complement strand
TTGGACGGTTCAGTCCAAACCGATCGAGGGCGCAGCTCTGGTTTCCTGGTGTCAGAATCGCGCCAAGGAATTGTCATTGGTTTTGGACAGCGAAGCCGCTGCAATGTTGGCGCAACGGGTTGAAGGCAATCTACTGGCGGCTGATCAGGAATTGGAGAAATTGTCTTTGACCTATCCCGCCGACTCGGTTCTCGATGCACAAGCGATTCAGGAAAGTGTGGTGGACCAGGCGCACTACCAATTGTTTTCGCTGAGCACGGCAATGTTGTTCGGTAAAACCCAGTACGCGCTGCAGATTCTCAATCGATTGCGACAGGAAGGCTTGGAAGCGCCGGTGGTGCTATGGCTGTTGTCCAAGGAGTTGCGCCAATTGATCAGTATTGTGCAAAAACAACAAACCCAGCCCTTGGGGCAGGTCTATAAGCAAATGCGTATTTGGGCGTCAAAGCAAAAAGAATTCAATGCCGCGCTGAATCGCCATGATCTCGCTTATTGGCAAGAGCTCCTCGGCCTTGCGATGCAAATCGACTTAACCATTAAGGGCGTCAAAAAAGGGGATGAATGGCATGGCCTGTCCCAGCTGGTTTTTAAAATATCACAATGATTCGGCCGAATGAGACGGCAAAAACGAGAAGTGAATCCTATGAGTAAAAGTATCGAAGAAATTATGCAAACTGTGGGGCGTCAGGCTCGACAAGCGTCCCGTCAATTGGCGATTGCAAACACCAAGCAAAAGAACGCGGCGCTGCTGACCATTGCTGACGAATTAGTCGCGAGTGCCGACCAGTTGAAAGCCGAGAACCAAAAAGATTTGCAGGCCGGGCGAGATAACGGATTGGACGATGCCATGCTGGACCGTCTTGCGCTGACCGATAAAGTCATCTCAGGCATGGCCGAAGGGTTGAAGCAGGTCGCTGGTTTGAACGATCCGATCGGCGAAATTTCGAATATGAATTTTTTGCCTTCCGGTATTCAAGTCGGCAAAATGCGTGTGCCTTTAGGCGTCGTAGGGATTATTTACGAGTCGCGTCCCAATGTGACGATTGACGCCGCCGCTTTGTGCCTGAAATCCGGAAATGCCGCGGTTTTGAGAGGCGGGTCTGAAGCTTTTCATTCCAATCGCGCTTTGGCTCAGTGTATTCAGCTGGCATTGAAAAAATCCGGGTTGCCGGAAACGTCAGTGCAAGTGGTGGAAACCACCGACCGGGCTGCAGTCGGGGAGATGATTGCCATGCCGGAGTATATTGATGTCATTATTCCTCGCGGCGGAAAAGGGTTGATCGAGCGCATCAGCCAAGGTGCGCGCGTACCTGTCATTAAACATCTGGATGGCATCTGTCATGTCTATATCGATGACGAGGCCGATAAGGATAAAGCCATTAAAGTGGCTTTCAATGCAAAGACGCATCGTTATGGCGTCTGCAATGCGATGGAAACTTTATTGATTGCGGAGTCTCGTGTCGATGAGATTTTGCCACCACTTGCGGAAATGTATCGCGAAAAAGGGGTGGAATTGCGAGGTTGCGATCAGGCAAGACAAGTCGTCGAGATGGAGCCAGCAACCGAAGCGGACTGGGCAACCGAGTATCTGGCGCCCATTCTTTCCATCAAGGTGGTCAGTGATGCCGATGCGGCGATGGAACATATTGCCCGCTACAGTTCCGGTCATACCGAATCGATTATTACCGAAAACATTACCACTTCCCGCCGCTTTTTGGCGCAGGTCGACTCCAGTTCAGTGATGGTGAACGCTTCGACGCGTTTTGCCGATGGATTCGAGTACGGACTTGGCGCCGAAATTGGGATCAGTACCGACAAATTCCATGCTCGAGGGCCTGTTGGTTTGGAGGGCTTGACCTCTCAGAAATACATCGTTCTGGGCGACGGGGCGATTCGCGAATAACGCGCAAAGCTTTTTCGTAACGACTTTTATCCGAGAGCAGTCTGCAAGCAAGCTTTGGCTTCGCACAACCGACGAAAGTCTTCCGCCCGTCCGCCTTTGTCGGGATGGTGTCGTTGCGACAATTTACGGAATTGGCGGTTGATCAAGCTTTTCGGAATCGGATCCGGCGTGTCCGGTTCAATCCCTAATACTTCTTTTGCGCGCTCGATTTCCGGCTGAGAGACCGGTTTGAGTTGTCCGAAACTTTGCCAGAACTGACTGATGAGTGCCACGACGTCTTCTTCTTGTGTCTGCAGAAATTCGTCGTAATCCAGATAATAGGCTTTGATCTTTCGTTCCCCTTCATCGCTGAGTGTGAGTCCGTCCGGCTTTGGAGTGTTCGTTGTCTTCAATTGAATATTGAGCGTGTGAATCGACAGCATGCCCAAAGACTTTTCCGACCAGAGATCTTGTAAGCGATAAAGGATATGAAACAGCAAGAAGTGAGAACGAAAAAGTTCCAGGTGATCCAGTGAAGGTCGGAACTGTTCAAATCCCAAGTTGACCAGTCGCTGCATTAAGTCGAACTCTTTGATGGCGCTTTGATCGCTCAGAATGTGAAAAATTGCTTCTTCCAGCTCAACGGGAATGTCGGGAATAGTTTTATGATGTTTTGACATAATTGTTATAATACCGATAAAAGCCCAGAAGAGAATATTTTTTGCAAATCAAACGGTTAATCGGTATAAACGGCGGCACTTTCGATCCGATTCATTTCGGGCATTTACGGCCGGCACTGGAAGTGATGAACGCGCTCCATTTGGATGAGGTGCGTTTTGTGCCGGCTTATCAACCGGTTCACCGAGGGATGCCTGAAGTTTCCGCGCAGCAACGCTGTGAAATGATTCGATTGGCCATCCAAACCCAGCCAAAATTCAAACTGGATACCATTGAGATCGACATGGGTGGCCCGTCTTATATGGTCAATACTCTGACCGAATTCAAAAAGCGCGAGCCCGATGCGACCCTGGTGTTGATGATGGGGACGGATGCTTTTGCGAAATTCGATTCCTGGCATGATTGGCAGGGGATTTTGAAGTTGGCAAACATCGTGGTGATGCATCGACCCGGTGAACCGGTGCCGAGAGACGGGAAGGTCGGAGAGATTTTTGACCGACATTGGGTCGCGGAATTGACCCGAGATTGCGGACAGATTGTCGACTTGGCCACCACCCAACTGGATTTGAGTGCAACTGCCCTGAGGCAGTATTTGAGTGCGGGGGATTCGGTAGATTATCTGATGCCGCAAAGTGTCGCCGAGTATATTTATCAACATAAACTTTATCAATCGTGAGTATCTAAAGAATTATGGATTTACAGAAAGTTGAAACCTTGGCTGTTGAAGCCTTGGAAAACATGAAAGCAAGAGACATTCAGGTGCTGGATGTCACCGAGTTGTGTACGTTTACCGACAAAATGATCGTCGCAACCGGGACGTCCAGTACCCATGTCAAGTCGACTGGCAATGCTGTCGCTCAGGCATTCAAAGATGCCGGAGAGCCTCCGATGGGGGTGGAAGCCGGTCCTGAACCAGATTGGATTCTTGTGGATCTCGGCAATGCGATCGTGCATGTCATGACCGAATCCGCAAGAGCGCATTATCAGTTGGAAAAGCTTTGGAGCATCAAGCCGACTGACGCTTCCGGTGCAGCTCAAGCTTAAAAGCATTTCGTGATTATTCATTTTATTGCCGTCGGTCAGAAAATGCCGAAATGGGTGCAAGAAGGGTATCAGGAGTATGCGAAACGCTTGCCGAAAGCCTGTGCTCTGAAATTGGTGGAAATTCCGATGGCGACCCGAGGCAAAAGCGGGTCGGTTTCCCAGTATAAAGCGGAAGAAGCAAAGCGAATTCTTGC
>JAWVWZ010000180.1:0-3810 GCA_033723505.1 Hydrogenovibrio sp. | reverse complement strand
CGCTTTCGAAAGACCCAACAAGCCCATGAAATCAATCTGGATTACAACGATCAGTTCGGTAATAACATGATTATGTTCATCAATCATAAAATTGTCGATAAACATGGGAAGCTGCTAGGTGCAACGGGGATTGGCATGCACATGTCCTACATCGACAATATCCTCAAACGCTTCCGGGAAAAATACCAGTTTACGGTCTTTTTCATCAACCAAGATGGCAAGGTGATCCTAAGAGAAAGAAAAAACAACCCTCTCAAAAATATTGCCGAGATTCCCAGTTTGAACAAGCTGAAACCCCAGATTCTCGCCAACTCTAAAAAAGTCCTGGAATACACCAATCAAGGACAGCGTTATCTGCTGAACACCCAATATATTCCCGAACTCAATGCCTACCTGCTGGTAGATGCCAAACTGGATGACTTCACCAAGCAGGTTCGCAGAACCTTTTATCTAAACCTGTCCATGTCGCTGGTCATCACTTTGAT
Organism: Hydrogenovibrio sp.; assembly: GCA_033723505.1. Taxonomy (GTDB): domain Bacteria; phylum Pseudomonadota; class Gammaproteobacteria; order Thiomicrospirales; family Thiomicrospiraceae; genus Hydrogenovibrio. Next base: position 3,325 of record JAWVWZ010000180.1, on the reverse strand, counting down.
CGTCACCCTGTTTGTACTGGCCATTGTTCGCCGATATAACAGCAAACTGGAGTTTTTCGCTCACAACGATCCGGTCACACACCTGAAAAACCGTCGATCTTTCAACGACTTCTTCGAAAAAGTGCTTTCTTATGCGCAAAAGAAAAAACGTGCCTTGAGCTTGATATTCTTTGATGTCGATGATTTCAAAAAGATCAACGACCAGTTGGGGCATCAAGTTGGAGACCAGGTATTGAGCCGCATTGGCGAGCTTCTGAACACTCAGTTCGCGGAGAACCATTTGGTTGCCCGCTGGGGAGGAGAAGAGTTCATTGTCGCCCTGAGCGGCACCCCGCTGGAAGAAGCAAGCGATTTGGCGAAGACATTCAAACACCGGGTGGAACAGGACACGGTGCTCGCGGAGCTGACAAATCATGTCGTGACCATCAGTATCGGAGTGACAGCCTGTCATGACGGCGACTCTCAGGACAGCATTTTCCGCCGTTTGGACGAAGCCATGTATCAAGCCAAAAGAGCAGGAAAAAACAAAGTCATGACCTGCTAATGCTTACCTCCGACCACTCGGTTCACGACATTCACACATAAGCGATATTATCGCTGATAAATCTTAAAACCCTTATTTCCATAAGGATTACGTCAACTTCCGTAGAGAAGCATCAATCTCTTTTATAACAATCAAAAAAAAATTGCTTAGATTGGCATTTTAATAGTTGCTACTATTCTAATGTTTTCGAACAAATCACAGTATTTTTTACTTATATTAAACTTCGTTATTCAAGGACATGAATATGAAAAAACTGTTACTCACATTCGCGGCGCTAACATTTGCACTTTCATCAGTAACCGCATTCGCCGCTGACGCACCAAAAAGCAAGAAAAAGCAGACGACACTAGGCCTTTATGTTTCTCCTAAAGAAGCTTATGACATGAAAATGAAAGGCGGAGACAAGGTTTTGTTCGTCGATGTCAGAACCCCTGCTGAGGAAGAATTCGTCGGTGTTCCGACCATAATGGATAAAAACATTCCATTGCAGTTCCGTGACTTCTCCAAGTACGATGCCAAAAAACACCGTTATGCGACAGAAATGAACAAAAACTTCGTCGCGGAAGTCGAAAACCTGGTGAAAGCAAAAGGGCTGAATAAAGACAGTAAAATCATCTTCATGTGCCGTTCCGGCGACCGTTCTGCAAAAGCGGTGAACATGATGGCTAAAGCGGGTTACACTCATGCCTATACCTTGTTACATGGTTTCCAGGGTGGTCACAACAAAGCAGATCACGGTAAGCGCAATAAGGCGGGCTGGATGAATGACAACTTGCCATTCACTCAAAAGCTGGATAAAAACAAAATGTATTTTCAATAATCGATACATTTGATTTTTCAAAGAAAAGGAGCCCAAGGCTCCTTTTTTTATGCCTGTCGATAAATAAGAGTTTTATTCCATAAAATTTTCTTATGCACATTCAAAAAAGCTCTTTTGCGAGACACCTTATTAAATTCTAAAATACCTCGAAACACACATCTCTACTGGGGTTAATAATCATGGAAATCATCGTCTGGAGTGCTTGGACAGCAGGGATCGCTATCGGGCTATTTGTTATCTTTCATTTCTGGCTGATGGGAAAACCGGCTGGCTGTTCAACAGGGTATGGAAATTTTTGCGGCCTGGTCTTCAAAAACGTCGAATATTTCCGCGTGGGGGAATACTCCAAACTCAACAATTCCAGACTGTGGTTTTTGATTGGTATTCCATTTGGCGGCTTGCTCAGCGCCTTATCATCCCCAGAACCTTGGCATTTCACTTTTGACATGGGCATGTATGACACCATTCTGCCACAAACCGATGCCGGACGCGCGATTTGGCTAATCATCGGCGGCGCTTTGCTCGGCTTTGGCGCGCGCCTTGCCGGCGCCTGCACGACGGGACATGCTTTGGTCGGTGGCGCCATGCTCAACCCGCCAAGCCTGCTTGCCGGCGTCATCTTTTTTGTCAGCGCCTTCTTAACCACTCGTTTATTATTTGGCACCTAGGAGACAATCATGCACAATCTTCCATTCCTCAGCGGCCTTCGCAATTACATTGTCTCCTTCAGCTTTGTTTATCGGAATAATTTCTTCGGACTGCTGACAGGGGTTTTATTCGGCTTCCTAATGAGTCATGCTGGCGCCACCACCTACGACTACCATGCCAAGATGTTCTTATTCCAGGACTTCCAGTTGATGATTGTCATCGCAACGGCTGTCGGAGTTGCCATCGTCGGGGTTTTTATTCTCAAACGTTTAAAAGTTCGCGCCGTGGCAACGGGTAACGAGGTTGATTTTGTCAAAAAGCCCTATCAAAAAGGCCTGATGGTCGGCGCCATGCTGTTTGGTATCGGCTGGGGCATGAGCGCATCCTGCCCAGGCACCATTCCAGCCATGATTGGCGAAGGCAAGATCGGGGCAATTTTTGCTTTAATTGGCCTGTTGATTGGGACCATGGCTTACGGACTACTACAAACCTATCTGATGATGGCTCGACGACATCGAGAATTAAACCTGGACGAACCCATTCAACCCCCTAGCTGCAACGATGATAGTTGCACAGGGTAACCTGAAATGAAAAAAGCGGCGAAACCTCTCCGCTTTTTTCACTTTAAAAGACCAATTATTTCAATCAATTAAAAAACAATTTTCGTTTCCAGTATAATACGCTCTTTTGAAATTTTAGAGAGCGCTCTTCATGAAAGCAGATCACATTCGTAATATTGCGATTATCGCCCACGTTGACCACGGTAAAACCACGCTGGTCGACCAGCTGTTAAAACAATCCGGCACGTTTGACGATGTCCGTAAAGACCTTGGCGACCGAGTCATGGACTCCAATGATCTGGAAAAAGAGCGCGGTATCACCATTCTGTCGAAAAACACCGCCATCAATTGGAACAACTACCGAATCAATATCGTTGACACCCCTGGCCACGCCGACTTCGGTGGGGAAGTTGAGCGCATCCTGTCGATGGTCGATTCGGTATTACTACTGGTTGATGCAGTGGAAGGCCCAATGCCGCAAACGCGTTTCGTAACAGAGAAGGCACTGCAACAAGGCTTGAATCCAATCGTCGTTATCAACAAAATCGACCGCCCGGGTGCGCGCCCGGATTGGGTACTGGATCAAACCTTCGATCTTTTCGATCGTTTAGGCGCGAATGACGAACAAATGGACTTCGACGTTATCTATGCTTCTGGCTTGAACGGTTTTGCAGGGTTGGACGAAGACATTCGTGAAGGTGATATGACGCCCGTTTTCGAAACCATCGTCGAAAAGGTTAGCCCTCCGGATGT
>JAWVWZ010000179.1:0-3821 GCA_033723505.1 Hydrogenovibrio sp. | reverse complement strand
ACTCTATCAGGCACAAGAACAGATCATGAAACTGGCGGATGAATACGGCATCGACTGTCGTTTATTCCACGGACGTGGCGGTACAGTCGGTCGCGGGGGCGGACCAACGCACAACGCGATTCTGTCACAACCCACCGGCACCGTCAGAGGACAAATCAAGTTCACTGAACAGGGTGAAGTCTTGTCTTACAAATACAGCAATGCCGAGACGGCAATGTATGAAATCTCTCTGGGTGTGACGGGCTTGATGAAAGCCAGTAAATGTCTGGTCAGAAAACCCGCGGAAGACAACCCTGAATACCTGACATCCATGCAAAAATTGGCGAAAGAGGGCGAACATGCTTTCCGTGAACTGACCGATCATACGGATGGTTTCTTTAAATTCTTCTACGAAGCGACGCCTGTCACCGAAATTGGCTTACTGAATATCGGTTCACGTCCTTCGCATCGTAAGAAAGGCAATCTGTCCAAGTCTTCGATTCGCGCAATCCCATGGATTTTCGGTTGGGCACAAGCCCGTTTGACTTTCCCGGCCTGGTACGGCACGGGAACGGCATTGCACAACTGGATCAAAGATCAAAGTGACGAACAGCTCAAAGAAATGTACGACAACTGGCCTTTCTTCAGAGGATTGGTCAGTAACATCCAGATGGCACTGTTCAAAACAGACCTCGTCATCGGAGAAGGTTACAGCAAACTGGGCTCAGACCAGGAAGTCGCTCAAAAGATTTATCGCATGATTGCCGACGAACATAAACGAGCGGTCGATGCCAATCTTCAAATCAGTGGCAATGAATACCTGATGGCAGACACGCCGCAAATCGCATTGTCTTTGACAAGAAGAACGCCTTACCTTGAGCCTCTGAACAATATTCAGATCGCGATTTTGAAACACTACAAAAACGAGTCGCTCTCCGACGAAGAAAGAGAGCAATGGTTGACCCCGTTACTCAACAGCATCAACGCGATTGCTGCTGGTATGAGAAACACAGGGTAATCACCTTCTTATTCCCTCTGTCTAATGGATTAAGCACTTGAATTTTCGATCTTAATCCCTATAAATGCCCGTAGAAAACGCGGGCATTTTCAAACAAATTCTTTCCACTTGCATTTCTTAACTTTACGTTGGAAATACAGTATAATTGGCCGCTCATTAAATTTAACTACCGGAATTCAACGATTTAGTTATGCAAATCACTCTGCTCAAATCGAAATTACATAGAGTCACGACCACCCATTCCGAACTGGATTACGAGGGGTCTTGCGCCATTGATGGACATTTAATGGACATCGCTGGCATCCGTGAATACGAGCAAATCCAAATCTATAACGTCAATAACGGCAATCGTTTCACGACCTATGCGATTCGCGCCGAAGAGAATACCGGGATCATTTCGGTCAACGGTGCCGCCGCACATAAAGCGAATCCGGGAGATCTACTGATCATCGCCACCTATGCGACGATGGAAGAAAAAGAAGCGGACGAATTCAAACCGATCATGGTGTATTTTGATGAAAACAATCAGATTACCCACACGCGTAACAGCATTCCGGTTCAGATGAAGCAACACTCCGCCTAACCCCCCTGCCTGGTAGATTGTTACTTGGTGCGATCCATCTTCAACTGATTCAATTGTTTGGGAAGGTCGGGAATCAATAAAATCTCGACGCGCCGATTCTTGGCAAACCCTTCCTCGGTTTCATCATTATTGACCGGCTGGGTTGCAGCAACCCCTATCGCTTCTATCTGAGAAGGCTTGACAATCTTATCGGCCACCATCTGTTGAACCACTGCCGCCGCTCGGGCACTCGACAACTCCCAGTTTGAACGAAATCGCCCTCCCGTCACGGCGCGCTTATCCGTATGACCGACGGCCCGAACCCGAATGCCATCATGAATAAATGGCTTGAGTTTTCTAAGCTCCGGAAGACTCTCGGCTTTCAGATCGGCTTTTCCCGGAGAAAATGAAATAATTTCCGGCAAAGAAACTTTGATTTGCTGGTGTTTGAGATCCATGCGGACATCGATTTTACTTTTCCCTTGACCATCTTTGGCGTAAGTTTTGATCAGGCTTTCGTAGAGCGGCTTCAGTTCTTGAATCAAGGCCTGTTGCTGGGACAGGCTGGAAATATTTTTATCGGTTTTGGACTGTTCGAAATAACGCGTCTGGGTAGCCGAAAGTCCTTCTCCGTAACCTAGAGCGCCCGTGAGAGATTCGACCAGTTGTTCATACTTCTTCGCATCGATGGTCGACATCGAAAATAGCAACACAAACACCGCCATCAGCAGCGACATTAAATCTGCAAAAGTCGCCAACCAATCGGGACAATCCTTTGCTTTCCTGGCCATTATTCCGCCTCGTCGTCCTTCGGATGATTTTTCTTGTCGAGATAAGGCGCCAGTCGGTCACGCATCATGCTCGAATTATGCCCTTTGGCAATGCAATCCACTGCATCCATAATCAAATGTTGTCTGACGGCCTCTTCCTGACTCCAGGTAGACACCTTGTCCGCCATCGGCAAAGCAAAGAGGTTCGCAATCATCGCCCCGTACAAGGTTGTCAACATTGCAACTGCCATCGCTGGCCCGATGGAAGAGGGATCCGACAAATTCGCCAACATCTGGATCAGCCCCACCAACGTTCCGATCATCCCAAATGCCGGTGCCGCCCCTCCAATCGAAGCAAAAACGCCGGCACTGGTGTCCGCACGGTCAACCAGTAAACGCGTCTCCCCTTTTAAAGTTTGCTGAATCAATTCCTGAGGATAACTGTCCACCATCATTCGTATTGCCGATTGATAGAATTCATTGTTGATTTCCATCTTATCCAGCGCCAACATTCCCTTTTGTTTTGCCGTTTTAAGCAACTCTTCAGTCAGGTCGATCAGCTTATCTTTATCGGTTATGTCATTGGTCGGCAAGAGAATCTTAAAGGACATGCCAATGGCATGCAGGCTTTCTTTGAAGGAATAACGGATCATCGTTGCTGCGACGGTGCCGCCGATAACGATCATCAAACCGGGGATATTCAGAAAGATCAAAATGGAAGAGCCCATCGACATCGCATAAAGTACGATGGTGACCCCGGCAATCAAGCCCACAAAAGTCGAGAAATTCATAACGCAATATTAGCCTAATTTTTGATTCAATACATAGCAAATCTGCTATTAATTACGTATTTTCACCGGTAAGTGTCAGGGCAATATTATCCAAAAGACGAGTGGCACCAAGCCGTGCTACCGCAAGAATCACCAATTTTGCGTCCTCAGGCCCGGCGGGAGAAAGCTGTTGCTGACTGACAATTTTGACATAGTCGACCCGATCGAAACCACTCTCCAGTAACTGTTGCACGGCTGCAGACTCCAGCTGAGAGTAGGCGGTATTTCCTGACAAAACTGCCGCTTTAACATCCTGCAAGGTCACGAACAGTTTGGGCGCAACTTGCCGCTGCTCGGCGGTCAGATACTGATTACGTGAACTTAAGGCCAAGCCATCACGGTCTCTTTCGATCGGTGCACGTATAATCTCAATCGGCATGGATAAGTCCGCTGCCATCTGCTGGATGACCCGCCACTGCTGAAAATCCTTTTGACCAAATACAGCCACATCCGGCTGAACAATATTGAAAAGTTTACTCACCACCGTGGTCACCCCGTCAAAATGACCGGGGCGCTGCGCTCCTTCCAAAACGGTCGTCAACATATCCGGTGCTTTGACCAGCGTTTGAACCTGGCCCGAAGGGTACATCTCCGAGACGGACGGCAGAAACACCATATCCACCCCCGCTTCAACCAACTTCCGACAATCCGCTTCCTGCGTT
>JAWVWZ010000178.1:0-3844 GCA_033723505.1 Hydrogenovibrio sp. | reverse complement strand
CACCGGCGCCAGACTGACAAACAGCACCAGCAGATTCAGTGGGTAAACAATTCGGGAATTTCTAAACAAACAAAACATAGTAATTTGACTCCGTTCGGCTTTGAGGAAGCGTCACTCAATCCTGCCGGGCGTTCTTTTGAAAAAACAGCCACTGCAAGGCGATAATGGTGGATGCGACATTGAATTCAGCCGCCAGTAATTTCCGTTTTGCCGCTTCGTAGGAATAACGTATTAATCGAATGTCTTCACCTTCATGATCCAAACCGGCATATTCCGGCAGAACGGAAGCATCGATGTCGGCGGCGTACAAATGCAACACCTCGTCACTGCCGCCGGGGCTGGGATAAAAACGGCAGACAAATTCGAATTCGGCGTTTTCGACCCCCGCCTCTTCCTGTGCTTCTCTTCGACAGGCATCAAGTTCGCTTTCGCCGTCATCGATCATGCCCGCCACCGGCTCGATCAACCAGGCTTGTTCACCATCACGACGTTCATTCGGCGTCAGATCGCCAATGCCGGCATGCGTCAAAGCACCGGCGCGACATTGTTCGATCAACACCACCTGCTCGGCTTTCGAATCATAAAGCAAGACCACGACGGCTTCGCCCCGGCCGAACAACTCGCGCTCGATCGCTCCGGTCCAACCGCCTTGATAAAGCGTGTGCCTGAAAGTGATCTTGTCAATTTTGAAAAAGCCGTCGAACTGACGGCTACGATGCATTAATTCTAACTGCTTGTCACTCATCGGAGACTTCAACCCTCGGTACTCTTTGCGTCACGCCGCATAATAACTCATAGCCAATGGTGCCGCACAGGTCAGCGATCTCATCGACACTTACCTGTTCGCCCCAAAGCACGGCTTCGTCCCCCAGTTCGATTTCATCGGCGATTTCGGTGACATCGACGGTGATCATATCCATCGACACTCGGCCGACTAACGGCAACTTACGATCACGAATCCATACCGGGGTTCCGGAAGGCGCATGACGCGGATAGCCATCACCGTAACCGGCGGCAATCACCGCCAACAGGGTTTTATCCTGAGCCGTCCAGGTGCGACCGTAACCGACCGTTTCGCCGGCATCGATCCATTTCAGCGCCGTGACTTTCGACTTCAAAGCCATGGCCGGTTTCAACCCGGTCAGTGCCGACTCGGTGGCGCGGGCGCCGTACAGCATAATACCGGGACGAACCCAATCCAGATGTGTTTGCGGGAAACATTGAACCGCCGCCGAGTTCGCCATACTGATCGGACATTTGAACACGGAAGACAAAGATTGGATTTTGTTAAGTTGTTCGAGCGTATAGGTTTCATCGGTATCGGCGGAAGAAAAATGCGACATCATCTGCAACTGCACATGACACTTGAGTTGCGAGAGTCCAGCCTGGATTTTCGTTTGATCCGCCAAATCGAATCCCAGGCGATGCATCCCGGTGTCGAATTTCAGCCATAGGTTGAGCGAAACATTCTTGCCAAGCGTTTTCAGCCAGTCGAGTTGATGGAAGGAATGTACGACAAAATCCAATCGATGCGTCAGCGCAACCGGCAGTTCGGCTTCGGAAAACAGGCCTTCCAGCAAAATGATTCGATGCAGAAAGCCATGCTGTCTGAGCGCGATGGCTTCATCAATGGAAGCAACGCCATAAGCATCACAGGCGGATAACTGGTCGGCAACCCGTTTGATTCCGTGGCCATAACCGTTGGATTTGATTACTGCCATGACTTTGGCATTTGGGGCTAAACGCCTGACGACCTGCAGATTATTTCTCAACGCCGCCAGATTGACTTCCGCTTTAATTGGGCGATATTGTGTCACGTCAGTCTTCCCGAGATTGATTAATAAGGATCATCGTCGAGATCCATATGGGCGAAGTTTTCGAATTTGGTGTACTTGCCAAGGAAGGCCAGACGCACATTCGCCAGGGAACCGTTACGGTGCTTGCCGAGGATGATTTCGGCCGTGCCCTTGTCTTCCGTGTCCGGGTTGTAGACCTCGTCACGGTAGATAAAGATGATCAAATCCGCATCCTGCTCGATGGCACCGGATTCCCTCAAGTCCGCCATCTTCGGACGTTTGTCCGGGCGTTGTTCCAGGTTACGGCTGAGCTGAGACAAGGCGATCACCGGAATATTCAGCTCTTTGGCGATCGCTTTCAAACCTCGGGAGATTTCCGAGATCTCGTTGACACGGTTATCGGTATTAGTGGAACCGCGCATCAGCTGAAGGTAATCGATTACGATCAGTCCCAGTCCGGTAACGTGCGACTCGGGATTTTCCTTGCCTTCGGCGACCGCCTGTTTATATTGCTCTTCACGAATGTCTTTGTCGATGCGTCTGGCACGAGCGCGCAGGTCAGTGATCATCAAGGCCGGCGTATCGTCGATATACATTTTCGCTTGGGACAATACCGTCACCGCTTTATTCAAGCTGGTGAAATCTTCCGGATCGAAGGTCCCTTTACGGATTTTCTCTGCGTCGATATGTCCGATGGAACTGATCATTCTCAACACCAGTTGCTCGCCCGGCATCTCCATACTGAAAACGGCGACCGGTGTCTGACTTTTCACCGCCGCATTTTCCGCCAGGTTCATCGAAAAGGTGGTTTTCCCCATCGAAGGCCGCCCGGCAACAATGATCAAATCCCCGTTCTGCAGACCAGAGGTGACATTGTCGAACTCGGTCAGATGCGTTGCCAGACCGGTGATATTCCCGTCCGAATTGAAACGTTGGTCAATGGTGTTCACTGCCGCATTGAGCAGGTTGTTCAGGGTTTCATATTCCCGTTGCTCACCCGCGCCGTGCTCGGCAATGCCCATGACTTTCTGCTCGGCCATATCAAGGATTTCACGAATGTCTTTTCCCTGCGGAAAATAACTGGTCTCGGAAATCTCATTGGACACGGTGATCAACGAACGTAAAATCGCTTTTTCACGCACAATGTCCGCATAAAACTGAATATTGACCGCCCCCGGCGTATTGGTGACCAGATCGATTAGATATTGCTTGCCGCCGGCGTCTTCCAGCTTGCCGGTGGACTCCAGCTTCTCGACGATGGTGACCAGATCGAAAGGCTTACCGGCTTGATTCAGTTGTGCAATGGCGGAGAATAAAACCTGATGCTGCTGAGTGTAGAAATCCTGTTCTTTGAGCTTGACCGAAATGTCTTCGAATTTTTCGTTGTCTAGCATCAAACCACCAATCACGGACTGTTCGGACTCGATGGAATGTGGCGGTGTTTTAAACAGGGCTTCGTCTTTCATTCAGTAGGGCAATATTCAGTTAGGGTTAGTGAGTTTTACTTTGTTCGATATTATACCCTTAGCAAAAGGGCAATTGAGAGAATTCAAACAGTCTCGGTTCTAAGCATTTTAAACCAAGACGAGGCAAGATGTGCAGTTTCCCCAGAAAGAAATTCTGAGCCTTTTGAACGACTGCTTGTCGGAGCAGCAGACATAAAAAAAGCGAGGACTCAGCCTCGCTTTTACGAAATCGAAACAACTCGGAGCGATTAAGCTTCAGTTGATTTGATTTCAACCGTGATAGACGCTACAACATCAGAGTGTAGCTCAACATCGATTTCGAAAGTGCCTACGTGACGTAGTGCCCCTTCAGGCATACGAATCGCTTTACGCTCAACGTCGAAGCCAGCCGCTTTCAATGCATCCGCAATGTCGGCAGTCCCGATAGAACCGAATAGTTTCCCTTCGTCACCGGCAACGGATTCGATAGAAACAACTGTTCCGTTCATGTTTTCGTAAGTTGCCTGTGCAGCAGCCAAAGCTTCAGCCGCCAGCTTTTCAAGCTCGGCACGACGTGCTTCGAACTCAGCCAGGTTTTCTTTT
>JAWVWZ010000177.1:0-3847 GCA_033723505.1 Hydrogenovibrio sp. | reverse complement strand
CGCTGACCCCGATGACCTGAACACGCTCCGGATCCATACTGTTGAAGTGCTCGTAAAACTTACCGCCAATACGGCCTAATCCAATCATCAAAATGGTAATTTTTCTCATATGCTTCCTTCCATTGAAGTTTTATTATTGTCGTTCCTGACGAGCATTCATCAAGAAATCCACTCTGGATTATAGGGTTTTTAGGCAACACCATCCATGCAGGCAAACATTTTTTGGGCTGAATCTTTTTATACGGCCCTAATAAAACTTATCTTTGTGTCGTTTTTCAAGCGGATCAATCACCAGGCTTGTGCGCTTCGGAAAAAGCTTCAAAAGCTGTCGGTGTTAAAGGTTTGCTATAGTAAAACCCCTGAATTTCATCACACCCCTGCCGCTTGAGAAAATCCAGTTGAGCCTTGGTTTCGACGCCTTCCGCAATCGTGTTGAGACCCAGACTCTTCGCCAAGCTGATGATCCCGATGATAATCGACTGGTCATCCGGGTCTTCGGTCAAATCTCTGACAAAGGACTGGTCAATTTTCAATTTACCGACCTTAAAACGCTTCAAGTAACTCAAAGAAGAGTAGCCGGTTCCAAAATCGTCGATTGACAGTTGTATCCCCTGTTTCGCCAATTTATCCATCATTTCGACCGCCGCATCCGGATTCGCCATTGCCACGCTTTCGGTCAACTCCAGTTCCAGTAATGCCGGACTGACGTCTTCTTCCGTTAAAATGGCCATGACCTGATTCGGAAGTTCTTCATAACGGAACTGCACGGCTGACAAGTTGACCGCCACCCGATAACAAGGCTTACCTTGCTCTTGCCAGCTTTTGATTTGACGAACCGCCGTACGCAATACCCAACTGCCGATGGTCAAAATCTGACCACTTTGCTCAGCAACGGGAATGAACTCTTCGGGCGAAATTTGCCCCATTTCTGGGTGGTACCAGCGAATCAGGGCTTCCATCCCCACAATCTCGCCAGTCTGTGCACAAATTTGCGGCTGATAATGTAATGACAGTTGATTATTGACCAGGGCAATTCGAAGAGCACTTTCCAGTCGCATCATGCGCGCGGAGTGCGCCTGCATTTCCGGGGTAAAGAAGCGATAAGCATTACGTCCATCCTCTTTTGCCTGATACATGGCTGTGTCAGCATTTCTTAACAGCGCATCGGCATCCAAACCATCCTGAGGGTAAATCGCAATTCCAATAGAGGGGGTAATAAACAAGCTATAAGGCTCCAAATCCAATTCTGCAGAAATGGTTTGAATCACTTTTTCCGCGACATGGGCAGCTCCGGTTTCGCCGGTATCGGGCAGAACGGCAATAAACTCATCCCCTCCCTGACGAGCCAGAGTATCTTCCGCTCTCAGGACGCTCTTCACGCGTTGGCCAACTTCAATCAGCAATTGATCTCCAACCTGATGCCCCAGGGTATCGTTCACATTTTTGAAATTGTCCAGATCAATAAACAACAGGGCCAACGATGCTTTGGATCTTTCGGCATTATGGATTGCGCCGTTCAAACGATCCATCAACATCTCTCGATTGGCCAATTCGGTTAAAGGGTCATAATGCGCTAAATGTTGAATTTTTTCTTCCGACTCTTTGACTTGGGAAATATCATTGAAAATACCGATGTATTCGGTGACCTGCCCTTGCTCGTCATGGCCGCAACTGATGGACAGCCATTCCGGAAAAATCTCTCCATTCTTGCGTCGATTCCAGATCTCGCCCTGCCAATGGCCTTCTTTGTTGATTTTCTGCCAAATCTCCTCATAAAAGGCTTTGGAGTGTCTGCCAGATGCCAAAATTCTGGGCGTTTTGCCCAACACTTCTTCGGAGGAGTAACCACTGATTTTGGTAAACGCCTCGTTGACCATCAATACCTTTTGATCCGGATCGGTGATCATAATGCCTTCCTGGCTTTGCTCAAATACCTTGGAAGCCAACTCTATCTGGGCTTCCGCCTGCTTATGAGCAGTCACATCCGAAGTAAACCCATGCCACAGGATCGAACCATCCGGTTCTTTTTGCGGCATCGAGTTGCCGGACAACCAGCGAATGTTTCCATCTGCCGAAATCACCCGAAAATCGTGGTACCAGTTGGAAAGATTTTTAGCAGAATCCTCAATTGATTGAATCACTTCCGCTAAATCATCTGGATGAATCTTTTCAAAAAGCTTGCTGGCCTCCTCTTTCACTTCTTCCGGCTTAACGCCGAAAAGGCTGTCAATTGCATCGCTGACAAATGGAAAGCTCATCTTGCCATCCGGCGTTTGCCGGAACTGATAAATCATCCCGGGCAATTGACCCGCGAGTTTTTTCAGACGGTCAAACGCTTCCTGACGAGAAGCTTCGATACGCTTTCTTTCGTCTTTATGTGCAAAATCATTCAATGCAAAACTGATGTCAGTCGCCATTTCAATCAACAGATTCTTCGTCGGCTCGTCAAATGCATTGACGACATCACTATAGAGATTCAGCGCCCCAACCACCTTGCCATGCTGATGCAAGGGAACCGAGGCCGAAGATTGCCAACCGAATTTTTCGGCTCGCTGATGCCAAGCTTGAGTGTGGGGGTCTTTTTGAAACTCTTGACACCAGTACGGCCGATCTTCGCGAATGGCGATCCCCGTCGGCCCCTGACCAATGGTCAAGTCATCGTCAATGGCAATTTCCAATCCATCCAGATATTCGGAGTTCTCACCGAATTTGGATACCGGATACACTCGATGTGAGGAAGTATCGACGATACCGATCCAAGCCATTTTCATACCGCCTTCCTGTACGGCAATTTCACAGACCTTGGTAAACAATTCATCTTCGTGGTGGCTACGAACAATGGCTTCATTGGTATGACTCATCGCCGAATAGAGTTTCGTCAGTCGCTCCAGTCTTTGTTCATCGGCTTTACGTTTGCTGATGTCTCGTGCCACACCCAATACGCCGATGACGTTCCCATTTTCATCTTTCATCGGGGTTTTGACGGTTGAAAATAACCCTTTATAACCATTTGTAGCAAAAGTTAACCACTCTTCATTTTCGGTAGGTTGATCGGCTTCCATTGCACGACAATCATTTTCTCTAAAGAAATCCGCGGTGGCTTTATCGACAAAATCATAATCGGTTTTACCGACAATCTCGGATTCCTTGGCACCGAAAAAGGCCTCAAAACTTGGATTACAACTCAGATAGACCCCGTTGATGTCTTTTAGCCATACCAGGTCGGGAATGGTATGAATCAGGGTATTCAAATGGTGCTGATGCTCGAGGCTCAACTCTGCCAACTGACGAAGCTCGGTCACATCCTGTAAAGTGACAAAATAAAACTGAACCCGCCCGCTGTTATGCCGAATACACTTAACATTAAGCCGCCCAAATAATGTATGACCATCGGATGCCAGCAACCTGACCTCCTGTGTAAAACCATCATTTTTACGCAATGCCATCTCGGAAAAATGGCTCATAATCCCTTCGATTTCATGCGGATGGAAAACTTCTTCAAACTTTTTCCGGGACAGCTCTTCCCCGGTATAGCCCAGAATTTCAGGCAATCTTTGATTAAAACGCACCCACTGATCGTGCTGAGTATCGAGAATGGCCATACCGATAAACGGCAACTCGAAGAATTTCTGCAGGATACGTTGTGCTTCGGTTTTTTCTGCTTCAAGTTCGAGTTTTTGTAAATAACGTTGCTTTTTGAGCACCACAATAAAGGCAATGCCGATGACCATCAATGATAAAAACGCCACCAGACTGACCCAGTAAACCAGATCATGAAGTGACTGGGTCGCTTCTTTCTCATCGATTTTAGAGACAATCATCCAGTCCGATCCTTTGACTGGAGTGT
>JAWVWZ010000176.1:0-3847 GCA_033723505.1 Hydrogenovibrio sp. | reverse complement strand
GTCGGTGTATTCATATTTCGATGCCGGATCTGCGGTATAACGCAAACAGTCGGTATTACCGACCATGAAATCTTGGATTTGGTTCAACATACCAAAAAAGAAAAAACCGTTCGAAGGATAAGAGCAGGTACCGGAGCGCCCTACATAGAAAGTGCCATCCACTTTCCATGGATTCTTATATTGAGCGAAAGTTCCGAAAAAACTGGAAACATTTTTATACCCAGTGAATTCCATCGGGTAATTGCCTTCTTTCCAGATACCGTTGGCAGCGTCCCAACTGGCTTCAGAGAAAGGATTGGTTCCATTTGATACGGTTAGAGGCTCATCATGTTGTACAGTTTGCCAGGCAGAGCTTTGCAAATCGGTTTGCACCGCTCCATTTTGATAAGGTTTGCCGACCCATTGCGGTGAAAACTGCACTGAATCCACCTGATAATATTCTGCGTCGCCGCCAAAAAACATCCCCATCATGCCGCCACTCACAGACGGGGCAATGCCGGTTTCACAATACCGTTGCCGTTCCTGAGTATCCGGGTCCCCCATCGCAGAGTTAGTTTTTGTCTGCTGCAAACACTGATCATAACGCAAGTCACAGAAACAGCTTGCCAGATCCGGCGAGTTCTTGTTCGCATCACTGATGCCATAAATCGCCCGTCCCTGTGGCGTCAATCCCATCGTCGTCGGACCAATCAGCTGTACGGCCACCGCGCCGAAGTCGGGAACTGGATCACTCGCCCCCAAACCGGATTTTGGGTTGTCCGCATGCGCATTCAAAGGCACGAAATGGCCGGATTGAATATTGCCAAACGTCAGGTTAACCTGCACAGAACCCGGCTTAGTGACCTGATCCAATGTGCTTTGCAGGGATTCTTTGGCAATCCCGATGGACACCCCTTGATCGACCATCTTCTTGGATAAGGCTATTTCCGATTGAAGCGCAACCGGCGCAAGCGACTTGGCATAGTTATCCAGGTTCCTATCCAGAATTTTGGCATTCGCCAACTCCATAATACTGACCAGAGCGGTAATTCCCATTATGATACTCAGAGCGCCGAACAGAGAGATCGACCCTCTTTGTTTGTCTTCATTGACCCATTGATTCATTTGATACTCCCTGATTCAACTTTGACGGACGCGATCAGTTTCAGATTGTTTCTCGCTTTTTCATTCAACGGATCAATTTTCAATGCCTGCTGGAAGTAGTCATGTGCCCGATGGTATTGCTTTTGCAATAAGGCACTGAAGCCTAAATTATTCAAAGCAACGACTTTCAAGCTCTGCTGATCATCTTGGTCCAACCAGTCGCGATAAACCTTTTCAGCTTCGGCATAATGATCGTTCAATAAGGCATATTTAGCGAAACGCTGCTGATCCAGCCGAGAGGACTTCTTCATTTTCAAGGCTTGCTTACTGGAAAGATAAGCCATTTCCAAATTCTGCCTGGCATCGTAGAAGCGCGTATAAAGCCGGTAAACCCGGACATCTTCAGGCTTGAATTTTTTCAACTTAACCAAAAGTTTTTCCGCGCGATCCAGTTGTTTGTTTTTGATTTGCAGGTCCGCCAGATCCAACCCGAAAAGATATTCATCTTCTTCCGTCAATTTGGTTGCCAGGGGCTTGGTTTGCTCCTGGAGCAATTCCGGATCCATTTTGGGTGACGGTTTACTGGGATGGCTGCTACAGCCGGAAAGCCATATCAAAAGCGGCATGACCACAAAAAACCATAACAACCGTTTCATCACCAGTTTCTCCCTAACATCACTATCTTCTCTCCCAACATCAAAATGAAATACGGCAACATCAAGAACGGCAAAATGACCACGGCCATTTTGGCCGATGTTTTCGCCGCCTTTTCTTCCATCACACTCTCTCGCTGCTGATATAAACGCCGTGAGAAATCATTGATCGATGCACCGATCGGGGTGCCGAGTTTTTCGTTCTGCGATAACACCTGAATCAGCTCTTTAATTTCATCTGCAGGATTCCGGTCAGCGAATTGCTTTAAGGCTTCTTGTCTAGGCACACCTATCTGAATTTGATCCACCAGAAAATTGAATTCATAACAGATTTCCGGGTAAATCTCTTTCAGCTCCTCTGCAACACGCTGAATGGCAACCAAATAACTTAACCCGGCATTCATGCAGATATTGGCCATGTCCAGAAAGTCCGGCAGTGCCATTTTAATCCGGGTCAGTCTTTTTTGTGCCAGCAGCTGAAGCAGTCGTTCTGGAAGCAGCAGACCGACAACCGGAATCAGAATGGCAACTTGTGGCAACAATTGGAACCAAGTCCACAGCCCCAGGGAAACCAGAATCAATCCCAGTACAAACGCATACTTAAAGAAAAAGAATGCTCCCAAATGCCGTTCTTCCCGATAACCGGCCGATGCTAAAAGTTGGCGGGTTTTGGCAATCTCCTTGCCGCTTTTCGGACCCAATATCAATCCCAGGCGACACCAGCGACAATCCTGGTCTTTGGTTTTGGCATCCAGGTAATGATGCGACAAGCCGACTCTGGCCTTCAAATGCTCGACTTCCTGTTCACGAACTTGTTTGCCGACATACAGTCGCATCACTAGCCACGCGGAAATAAATGCCAGCAAGGCGGAAACCGTCAATAACATCAACATTAAAACTTCAACCTCAACATCGTCCGTAATATCAACGTTCCCGTGGCCATCAACACAAGAGAAACCACAAACATTTTCTGTCCAACCGGGTCATTCAAAAAGAACGCCAGCGAATCATAATCAAATAAATACTTGTACGCTAAATACACCATCGGTGCCCCACCGATAAAGAGAGCGGTAAATCGAGATTCTGCCGTCAGAGTCTTCAGCTTTGCCTGAAACATCTCCCGCCGTCTCATCAATCTTGACAGTTCGGTTAGAATCGCCGCTAACTGCCCCCCGGTTTCTCTTTGAATAATCAAGGTGACCACAAAAAACTGTGCTTCCTGCAAAGTTACCCGGCTCTGAAATTCCCGCAGGATCTCACGCATATTGATCCCCAGAGACAACTGACGGGTCACTTCTTTCATTTCCTGCCCCAGAGGTTGCGGAAACTCTTCTGCAATCATGTTCAGCCCGCCATCAACACCATAGCCTGAGTAAAGCGCACGAGCCAAGGCATCCAACATTTCCGGGAATTGTTTTTTCATGCGATTTTGACGTTTATGTAACGTGAAAACCACATAAGCCGCGGGCAATAATGGCAACACCACCACCAACACCAGCAATTTGGTGTCAATTGAGCCAAGACGAGTGGCGATCATATAACTGGAAAAGATCAGCAGCACAACCTGTGCTGCCAATAAACGGAGTAAATTCTTTTTGCCATAAATACCGGCTTTTTTTAACCAGCCGACCAAGAATAAATAAGGGACTGAACGGGCATATTCTCCTATTCCGGACTCTATTTTTTTTTGCTCCAACGGTTCCAGCCCGACCCGGCGATATAAGTTGTCCAATTGCGCCGACCGTTGCTTTTTTCTCTGCCAGGACAGCCCGAATGCCAAAATGAAAAACGGCACCGAGACAGCAATAATAAGAATCAGAAACCCGATATCCACTTACACCACTTCCTTTTCGAAATTGAACAGCGATTCCGGCATCGAAATGCCTATCGATTCACACTTTTTACCGCAGGAAGGACGTAACCCGGTTGCTTTGAAGACACCATAGAAACGTTCATTGACCGGGTCCATACGGTTTTCAAAACGATAGATCTCCTGCAGGACGACATTGTCTTCTTCCACGCCGAGCACTTCGGTCACCGATTCCACCCGCCTTTTTCCATCACGACCACGATTCACATAGATAATGATGTCGATTGCACTGGCAATTTGC
>JAWVWZ010000175.1:0-3856 GCA_033723505.1 Hydrogenovibrio sp. | reverse complement strand
TAACGGACTTATCTCACGACGGCCGTGGGATTGGCCGCCATGAAGGGAAGGCGGTATTTATTGAAGGGGCCATTCCGGGGGATGTGGTTTCGGCTCGGGTCGTCCAGTCGCAAAAAACCTTTGATGAGGCGGTGTTGGTGGCGGTTTCGACACCGTCTCCGTCCCGCAAGGAACCTTTCTGTCCGGTTTACGGAACCTGTGGCGGCTGCCAATTGCAGCATGCCGAGTTGGCCGCGCAAAGAGACTGGAAGGCCAAACATTTTCTCACCGCTTTGACCAAGGCGGTGGACGCGAAAAAATGCGACATCGTCCCGCCGTTGGTCGGTGCCGATCAAGGTTATCGACGTCGCGCCCGTTTTGTTTACGGCAAACACAAATCCGACAAGCAGGCGAAATTCGGATTCCGTGCCAAAGGGTCAAGCGAGATCGTCGATATCGAGCGCTGTCCATTGTTAAGCGAGGCGATGAACCGCGCCTTGGCAGAAAAAAGAGAGTCCTGTCTGCCTCAGGCAAGCCGCGCTTTGAAAGAGGTGACGGTGGTCGAAGCGGAGATTGATGGACACGCACAAGTCATCTGGTCCGATGACGAGCAGATCGAGCAGGCTGAATATCGCTTGAAAGATTTGCGGCTGGCATTTCCCAAAGACGGGTTTATCCAGGTCAATGATGAGATTAACCGAAAAATGGTCGATCAGGCGTTGGAATGGCTGCAACTGGCTTCGGATCAATCTGTGCTGGATTTGTTTTGCGGCGTCGGCAACTTCACTCTGCCGGCCGCACAGCAAGTCTCACGGGTCGTCGGTGTTGAGGGGGAGGCCAGCCTGGTAGAATTTGCCAAGCATAATGCCGGGAAAAACGCCTTATCGAATGCGAGTTTCTATAAAGCTGACTTGTTCCAGAACGCAAAAGATTTCCCCTGGTTTCACAATCAACGCTATGACCGAATCCTGCTGGATCCGGGTCGCCAGGGCGCGATTGAAATCTGCCGGCAATTGGGTAAGCTCAATGCCAAGATCATTGTTTACGTTTCCTGTAACGCTTCGACCTTGATTCGAGATGTTCAGGCGCTGGAAAAGCAAGGCTATCAATTGCGCAAGGCCGGCTTTATGGATATGTTTCCACATACCTCGCACGCCGAAGTGATGGTGCAGTTGGTGAAAACCAAAAAACCGGCGAAAAAGAAATCGCCGGGTGTCTTTCGGATGTAATTTCTGTCAGGCGGGGGTCAGGGGGCCGGCAGAATTTTCGATCTCAGCGTTTTCGAACCGAAGACAAACAACACGGCGACGCTGAGTGTACCGAGCCAGAGCGGGACCATTTCATGGGTTTGCATCAGTTGTTGGCTGAGGTCGAAATCATATTGTTTGACCAGCCAGTCGGTCGCCACGCCCAAGGCAATGCTCAAGCTTCCCAGTGCGATCACATAGGCTTGCATGGCGCGGGTGCCAAGTTCCTGTTTGAGAATGCCGAGGGTGCCGATATTGGTGGAAGGCCCCGCGAGCATAAAGATCAAGGTGGCACCGGGCGACAAGCCTGCCAACATCAAGCTGGCGGCGACCGGGGTTGACGCCGATGCACAGATATAGACCGGGAAACTGGCGATAAAAACCAATAGGTAAATCCACCAGCTGTCCTGGAAAGCCAGCAGGAAGTCGTTCGGAATAAACGTCATCACCAAGGCCGACAACACCAGTCCGACCAGCAACCAGTTTTTCATATCGTCGAGCATCTGCGTAAAGGCATAATGAATGCCTTGCATCAGCGACATCCGTTGGTCGGTGTCATCACTTTGGCAACTACTGCCACAACAGCTCGAACAGCTTGACGAGGTCGACTCGGTTGCCGGTGTTGAGGTGTCTCCGCGGGTAGCCGAAGACACCGCCAGTCCGGTGACGATGGCGGAGAGAATCGCGGCGACCGGACGGATGATGGCCATAAACGGTCCCAATAAAGCATAGCTCAGGGAGATGGAATCGACCCCGGTTTCCGGCGTGGAAACGAGGAAAGATGCCGTTGCTCCTTTGGAAGCGCCGGAACGGTGAATTTGGGTGGCAACCGGGATCACCGAGCAGGAACACAGCGGTAAAGGCGCACCGATGATCGCGCCTTTGATAATCGGCATGGATCCGGGCCCCGATAAATGACGAGCGATCCATTTTTCCGAGACTTTGGCCTTGATCAGGCCTGCAATCAATAGACCGAGAATCAGCCATGGCGCGGCGATGGTCAGGGTCTGCCAGAGGTTGTTGAGAAAGTCGAATAGCATAGTGTTCTCTTGTCGGTTTTGGGCTTTATGAGTGTGTATTGTACTCCTTGCCGGAGCAATATTAGACCTTCAAGTTGTATGGGTTATTAAAAAATCCTGGGTAAATGAAAAGTATTTTTAATTGCAATACATAAGCATTTGCTTAAAATGGGAAGCATGAAACTGAAATTCAAAGCCACTTTTATGGCCGTGATGGTGTTGTTTTCCGCCTTGTTTTCACATTGGGCGGTGGCTATCCCCTTGCCTGATGAAAGTGTTCAGTCGGCGCCGGCTTTGAAGGTGCAAATGGCCGGGCACGCCTGTCACGGAGGTGCAGTATTGTCGTCCGATCAGGTTCAGGATTTGCCGCAGATGTCTTATGCACATTACTGCCCCTATTGTCATGGTCCTTGTCACTTCGACATGGAAAAATGCCATGTGATTTTTCATGTTGCCGATTTGATGACGCATCAATACAGCTTTGAATTGCCGACTGAAAAGCCGGTTTTCACGATTCAATCCACGCTTCCGGTCGCACCGACCTCCAAAGAAATCCGCCCTCCCAGAGCGGCCTGACCCTTAATTCCACCGAATTGAGCGTAAATGGCTCGTTGGATATCAACGAAGCGATTCCATGCTCGTTATCTATTGACTTGAAAAAATTCAATGACATTGACTGACCGCAGTCAAAAGGGTTTGAGAATGAAATATCTATCATTGCTATTATTGGTGATCAGCAGTTTTTCGATGTCTGTTTCGGCACAGGCCGCAGATATGGCGAATATGAAGGATCACGACCACACGGCCGACGCCGGTAGCCAACTGAAATTGGTACCGGTCGGCAAAGACGACAACGGCGACACCTTATTCAAATATGTGTGTCCCATGCATCCGCAAATTATCCGTGACCATCCGGGCGTGTGCCCGATCTGCGGCATGAAACTCGTCAAGCAAGCCTTTAAGGAGTCGGAGCAGGCCCCTGAAATCTCGGTCGGCAATTCGGGCGTGAAAGGCGCGGATGGCATGAAACAAGGATTGGCGATTCGCACCGCGACCGTTCAGCGTACGACCCTCTGGAAGTATATTCCGACCTTCGGCAAGGTGGTGGAGGATGAGGCCAAGGCCATCCATATCCATCCGAGAGCGTCGGGCTGGATCAGCGATCTTGGGGTCCGCAGCAATGGGGAAACCTTGAAAAAGGGACAGTTGCTTTACCGACTTTATTCGCCGGAAATCGTTTCCGCTGAGCAGGATCTGTTGCTCGCGCTGCAAAATCGCCAGCGCTTGGGCCAGAAGGCCGATTCATTGGTGAAATCGGCGGAAATCCGGCTGTCTTTGCTGGGGGTTGCACATTCCATTATTCAAAAGATCGAGAAAACCAACCGGGTAATCAATCAGGTGCCCATCTATTCGCCCCAAGATGGTGTGGTGTCGAATTTCATCGTGCAGGATGGCATGTATGTGCAGCCGAAGACCCGATTGATGAGTCTGGCGGATTTGTCGACAGTCTGGGTCGAAGCGGAGGTATTACCGTTGCAACAGGACTGGATTAAAAACGGCCTGACCGCAAACTTGACGACCAAGGCGTTTCCGGGGCGACGTTGGGAAAGC
>JAWVWZ010000174.1:0-3866 GCA_033723505.1 Hydrogenovibrio sp. | reverse complement strand
ATGGTCAAGGACGACCGTACGGCCGATGCCGACCTGTTCTACGAACGCTTGGAAAAACTGGCGCTCAGTGATGAAGCCTTGCAAAAAGCGGATGAAGAACTGAACAAGATTTCGATCCTGGACCCTCAATCTCCGGAATACGGCGTGTCGAGAAACTGGCTAGACTGGATCACCCAATTACCCTGGGGGCAACACTCCAAAGACATTCTGGATCTGAAACGTGCCAAGAAAATTCTCGATAAGGGCCATGACGGGCTTGATGACGTCAAAGACCGAATCCTCGAATTTTTGGCGGTGGGTGCACTCAAAGGCGAAGTCTCCGGCTCGATTATCTGTTTGGTCGGACCACCAGGTGTCGGGAAAACCTCCATCGGGCGCTCCATCGCCGAAACCCTGGGTCGACAGTTTTATCGTTTCTCGGTCGGCGGGATGCGCGATGAAGCCGAAATCAAAGGGCACCGAAGAACCTATATCGGCGCGATGCCGGGGAAATTCATTCAAGCCCTGAAGGATTGCGGCACCGAAAACCCGGTGATCATGCTCGACGAAATCGATAAGATCGGCTCTTCCTATCAGGGCGACCCGGCATCGGCACTGCTGGAAGTACTTGATCCGGAACAAAACAGCGAGTTTATGGATCACTATCTGGATGTCCGCTTCGATCTTTCGAAAGCGGTGTTTATCTGTACCGCCAATACGCTCGACACCATTCCCGGCCCCTTGCTTGACCGTATGGAAGTGATCCGCCTGTCCGGCTATATCACTGAGGAAAAGATTCAGATTGCCAAGCATCACCTGTGGCCAAGCCTGTTGGAGGATGCCGGCCTGTCGAAAAAACAGGTACAGATCACCCTGCCAGCCATCCGCCATATCATTGACGGCTATGCGCGTGAAGCCGGAGTGCGAAACCTGAAGAAGCAATTGGCGAAAATCATTCGAAAACTGGCGATCCGCTTCGTGAAAGAAGACGTCAAACAGGCAACAATTCATGTTCAGGATTTGGAAGGCATGCTGGGGCAACCGCGCTTTACGCCGGAAAAAACCAATCTGCAGATCGGGACGGTCACCGGCCTGGCCTGGACGTCGATGGGAGGCGCTACGCTGACAATCGAGGCCAGCCGGGTTCATACATTGAATCGAGGATTCAAGCTATCTGGCCAGCTCGGAGAAGTGATGCAGGAATCGGCCGGCATTGCTTACAGCTATATTGCCTCGAATCTGGAGAAATACAAAGCCGATCCGGAATTCTTCGATAAAGCGTTTGTTCACCTGCACGTTCCGGATGGCGCGACGCCGAAAGACGGGCCGAGTGCCGGGATTACCATGGCGACGGCTTTGCTCTCTCTGGCACGTAACGAACCGATCAAAAAATTGCTGGCAATGACAGGCGAATTAAGCCTGACCGGGCAGGTACTGCCGGTAGGCGGCATCCGCGAAAAAGTCATCGCCGCCAAACGAATCGGCGTCAAAACCATCATTTTGCCGGACGAAAACCGCAAGGATTTCAACGAACTGCCGGATTACCTGAAAGAAGGCATGGAGATCCACTTCGCCAAACACTTTGACGATGTGGCCAAATTGACCTTCAATATCCGCAGCAAGTCGGAAGCCTTGAAGCATTATCTCGACAAGCAAATCACGGCCATGATTGAAGACTGAAATCTGCCAGGCTGGGGGGCTCCCCTGCATGGCAGTTTTGAATCTTGGTTACCCGAAAACAAGTCGCTCAGGGTTCTCCGATATCCTCGTGCCACAGTTCAGGATGGTTTTCGATAAACTCTGCCATTAAATGACGGCACTCCGGGCTGTCGATGACCACCTCTTCCACCCCTCTGGATGTCAGATAGTCCTCCGGCCCCTGAAAACTATGATGCTCGCCGATCACGACTTTAGGAATGCCATAAAGCAGCACAGCTCCGCTACACATATCGCAGGGGGAAAGCGTGGAATAGAGCGTCGCGCGTCGATAATCGCTCGCGGAGAGCCGCCCGGCATTTTCCAGGCAATCCATCTCGGCATGCCGGATCACACTTCCCTCCTGCACACGACGGTTATGACCCCGCCCGACAATTTTGCCATCAATCACCAACACCGAGCCGATTGGAATACCACCTTCCTCCAAGCCTTTGCGAGCCTCTTCATAAGCCGCCGTCATAAACTCGTCCATTGCTTCTCCTTTACATGCCCCGAATGGCATCCTGCTTTCGATGCCATCCTTGCTTGCATCATAATCATTTCCTCTGATCAAGTCCACGGCCCGGTCTCCAGACGGAAAAAAGTATTGAAATCTTTAGGCTTTCCTCACCATTGTTTGCTATTCTTACCTGAGCGAGCAATCAAAACGGATGAAAGCGAACCCTATGGAATCGAACAGTTTATTTGTGGCTTCTCGTGAACGTCATGCCGGCAGTCTGGCGGTTTCTTTCGGACTGATGACGCTCTTACACCAGCAGTTCGAGAAGGTGGCCTTTTTCCGACCGATCGTCGATCAGGCGGAAGACCCGGATTGCCTGTTCATGCAAGCCAAGTTCGAGCTCCCCCAGTCCCTTTTCGAAATGACCGGATACACCCTGGACAAAGTCACCTCTTTGCTCAGTCAGGGACGAAAACACGAACTATACGAACAGCTGATCTCGCAATATCAAAACCTGTTGCAACAGTATGATTTTGTGCTGGTGCAAGGCATGGAACTGACCCGTTCGGCATCGAATATCGACTTTGACCTCAACCTCAAACTGGCGAAACACTTCAACGCGCCTTTCGTGCCGGTGCTCAATGCGAAAGAAAAATCCCGGGAAGAAATCGATCGTGAAATCGACATGGAAATTCATTCCGCCAAGGACGAAGGCATTTCTCCTTTTGCGATTTTTGCCAATCAAGTACAGTTTGACAACCCGATCAAACCGTCTTCAGCCGCAACACCGGCAACCAAGGACGAAACCCTGCTGTTCTATCTGCCCTATCTGGACGACCTGAACACCCCAACCGTCAAAGAAATCCAGGAAGCCCTCGATGGTCGTTTGCTGTTTGACCAACCTGTTGCCATGACCCGACTGGTCAAACGCCCGGTTGTGGCAGCCATGACTGCCGAAAACTATTTGACGCGTGTTCAGGAAGGCGACCTGATCATCGTCCCGGGTGACCGGACCGATATCCTGACGGTTTCGGTGATGAGCCTGCACGCACGCAGCTTGCCGAATATTTCCGGCATTCTGCTAACGGGGGGGTTGGTGCCGTCGCATATCATCATGGCGCTGCTTTCGGGGCACCATGGCCTCGATATCCCGCTGATTTCGGTTGAGACGGATACTTATCCGAGCGCCATGCGCGCAACCTCGGTCAGAGCGAAACTTTACGCCGACAACGAACAAAAAAACCATCTGACGCTCAGCCTGTTCGACCAGTATGTTCATCAGGCCTGTCTTTTGGAAAAATTCATCCAACCCAAAACGGACGTCACCACTCCGATGATGTTCGAATACCGTCTATTCGAAAAGGCCAAACAATCTCTGAAAACCATTGTGCTTCCCGAAGCCGATGACGAACGCATCCTCAAAGCCTGTGAAATCCTGTTGAGACGACAGGTCGTGCGTCCCATCCTGCTCGGCAAAGCCGAAGACATTACCTACCGTTGCAACCTGCTCGGCATCCGCCTGGACGGTGTGGAAATCATCGATCCGGAACAAAGCGAATGGCGAGAGGGGTTTATTAACGACCTGTATCAGTTACGCAAACACAAAGGCATGACGTTGGATTTGGCGAAAGACTCCATCAGCCATGTCAGCTACTTCGCCACCATGATGGTTCAAAACGGTTATGCCGATGGCATGGTCTCCGGCGCCACCCATACCACCGCCGATACCATT
>JAWVWZ010000173.1:0-3880 GCA_033723505.1 Hydrogenovibrio sp. | reverse complement strand
TCGGCCCAGTTTGGTTGTTTATTTTCGATAGGTTTCATACTCAGGAAGTGTCTTCACCCAGCGTCGGGCGAAGACAAACAGGATATTAAGAACGCTTCTTCGCAGCGGTTCTCAAGCGCAGGGCATTCAATTTGATGAAGCCTTCCGCATCTTTATGATTATAAGCTCCGCCATCATCTTCGAAGGTCGCAATATCCTCGTCGAACAAACTGTTCTCGGAAGTACGGCCCACAACAACAACATTGCCTTTATAGAGTTTCAGACGAACGTTGCCCGAAACGAAAGCTTGTGACTGGTCGATCAGCGCCTGCAGCATTTCACGCTCCGGGCTGAACCAGAAACCGTTATAGATCATTTCCGCATAGCGAGGCATCAACTCGTCTTTCAAGTGCGCCGCATTGCGATCCAATGTCAGGGATTCCATGGCACGGTGTGCCTTCAACATGATCGTACCGGCCGGTGTTTCGTAGCAGCCGCGCGCCTTCATCCCGACAAAACGGTTTTCGACAATATCGTCACGCCCGATACCGTTTTCACCGCCGACCTTGTTCAAGTATTCCATCACAGTCGCAGGAGACATTTTCTCGCCATTAATACCGACGATATCGCCCTTCTCGAATTCGATGTCCAAATACGTCGGTTGGTCCGGCGCGTTCTCAGGGGAGACTGTCCACAACCACATGTCTTCTTCCGGCTCATTGGCAGGATCTTCGATGATGCCGCCTTCATAAGAAATGTGCAACAGGTTCGCATCCATCGAATAAGGCGACTTTTTGCCTTTTTTCTTTTCAATGGAAATATTGTGCTTCTCGGCATAGGCCATCAATTTTTCACGGGACAACAAATCCCATTCACGCCAAGGCGCGATGACCTTAACGTCCGGCATCAAGGCATAGGCGTTCAGTTCGAAGCGGACCTGATCGTTCCCCTTCCCGGTGGCACCGTGGGAAATGGCATCGGCACCGGTTTCCTGTGCGATTTCGACCAGACGCTTGGAAATCAACGGACGCGCAATCGACGTCCCCAAACGATACTCGCCTTCGTAAATGGCATTGGCACGCATCATCGGAAAAACAAAATCGCGGGCGAACTCTTCACGCAGATCTTCGATATAAATCTCTTTGATCCCCATCGCTTCAGCTTTGGCACGCGCAGGCTCAACTTCCTCGCCCTGACCGATATCCGCCGTAAAAGTCACCACTTCACACTGATATTCGTCTTGTAACCATTTAGCAATAATTGAAGTATCCAGTCCGCCTGAATAAGCTAAAACCACTTTTTTAACTTGCGACATGTTTTTTCCTTTAAAATCTATAGCTGTTAAACGCGCGAATTATACATTAAAATCGCGGCATTTTCCTTGAAAACATAAAGATACTTACATGAGTTTGATTGATTTTTTAAAAGTTTCCCCCCAGTACATCTTGCCGCAACATCTGGCATCAAAAGCCATGCATTGGTTTATGCACATCGAACAGCCTTGGGTGAAAAACACCACGATCAAACTGATGATCAAAGCTTTTGATATCAATGTCTCCGAAGCGGAAGATGAAACCCTGGAAAACTATCCGCATTTCAACGCGTTTTTCACCCGAGCACTCAAACCCGGCGCCCGTGAAATCGACTCGACAGACAACGCCTGGTGCAGTCCGGTCGATGGCGTCATCAGTCAATCTCATCCGATTAACGGCAAACGATTGATTCAGGCAAAATGCCATGACTATCAACTCGAAGCGCTGCTCGGCGGTGACATCGAATATGCGAAAACCTACGTCGACGGCGATGCGGCAGTCATTTATCTCTCCCCGAAAGACTACCATCGCATCCATTGTCCGACCGATGCCAGGCTTTTATCGATGACCTATGTGCCGGGCGACCTGTTTGCCGTCAATCCTTCAACCGTCAGAACGGTCGAAGGCCTGTTCGCCAGAAACGAACGCCTGATCCTGAGATTCGAGAACGACCATGGCCCTTTCTGCCTGATCATGGTCGGCGCCATTTTCGTCGGCAGCATGGAAACTGTCTGGCAAGGAAAAATTACCCCGGACTACCGCCCGACCCTGGAGCACTGGGACTATGGCAACCAGGATTTACATTTTGAAAAAGGCGAAGAAATCGGCCGATTCAATATGGGATCGACTGTGGTATTATTAACGCCAAACGGACAAATGCCGGATTTAGGACGAATAAACGAAAATACTCCTATTCAAATGGGCCAACATTTGGCAAACTATGCACTTTAAGTTTATGAAAACGACATGAAAAGGATACTTTTATAATGAAAATGGTGACTGCAATTATCAAGCCTTTTAAATTGGATGATGTGCGCGAAGCACTTCACGAAATTGGCGTTCATGGGATGACTGTTATTGATGTCAAAGGATATGGACGTCAAAAAGGTCACACGGAAATGTATCGTGGTGCGGAATATGTGGTCGATTTTCTACCGAAATTGAAGTTGGAAATCGCGATTGCCGAAGAAAAAGTAGATCATGTCATTGAAGCGATTACAACCGCCGCTCAAACCGGTAAGATCGGCGACGGCAAGATTTTCGTCACGCCAATCGAACAGACGGTTCGTATTCGTACGGGAGAGACCGGAAAAGAAGCCCTTTAATCCGGATTCCTTTCGTTTTCCCAATAAAAAAGCCTTCAGCAATGAAGGCTTTTTTTGTTTCTACCGATATAAATCTACCAGGCTGGGTCACTCCTGACCATCAATATGCCAGGTATTCTCGTTCGAACGCTGCCCTCTCCATGGCATAATCCACATCTGATAGAGTGAGGTGAAGATCATCACCGTCGAGGCCAGACTATACCCCAACCCCCCAACGATGACCAACCAGGCGAAATTCGGGTCCCATTTGGTCAACCACCAGGAGGACACGTCGACAACCAGAAATGCGAACGGCGTGAAGATCAATGCGGCTTTCACCCACGGCTTGAAGCCGACCGACATCGAGAAAATCAACCCGACAAAAAAGAAGATAAACGAAATCCCGAACAAGTGGATATGGGACACCCGAGTCAGACTCGACATGGTCGCGCCATGATCAACCTTGGCCAATACCTTGATGACATCATATTTCGGCAGGTCGGGAATTCCCGAAATCACTCCATGACACTTGGCACAATACTGGTTGACGATCGGCTGAATCTTCGGCTTCCATTCGGACTTGGGCGCTCCTTTACGCGCCCATTTGATTAGGGCGAATCTAGCCGCCGGCGGCGCATTGTCTTTCATCGATCCGTTCAACTTCGCTTCCAGTGTCGAACCGGTTCGGTTGCCGTAATAGCTGTAAACAATGTCATCGACAGAGAGTCCGAACTTACCGTCAGCCATCCCGTGCGTCAACAGAATCTGGGCGCCGGCCATCAAAAGCCCGACACCGGTGACCATCAAATAACCGGTAAAAAGTGTTTTGACGGAGAAAGAGAGGCTGGGCAAATTGAGCCAAGATGTTTTTTCCACAGTGATTACTTCCTTATAATGTTGGCGTTAAAAACTAAGCAGTTTATAAGGATTTGATCAAAAAACTAATCAATAGTTTTTATTCGTATTAATAAGTAGATACTAAAGAATGAGTTCCCGTATTCAATCGCATGAATACGGGAGGTTCATCGCCAGATAGAAGCGCCGACGCGGTTGATTTGACGATGTCTTTGATAGGATTCCTGAGGCGGAATCACCTCCCAGTCCCAGGACAGGATGGGTTCCGGCAGATCGACTTCCCACGCCGGATCGAACTGATCGATTTGCCGTCCTTGTGGGTCGTATTCAGTGATCTGTCGATCGGCGATCAGACACTTCACGCCATCACAGTCTGCCAAATCCGCCAGGTGCTGCTCGATCATCCGGCGTCCGAAAAGTTCCGCCTCG
>JAWVWZ010000172.1:0-3881 GCA_033723505.1 Hydrogenovibrio sp. | reverse complement strand
TCAAAAACCCGTTTCGCTATATCCAATGTATTCATGCTGTAACCCGGTTTATTGGTGGTTAGAATTTGTATCCAAAGTGAATGTTATGAAAATCCGTGCCGGGATTCGGCAGTTCGATATTTGCATTGGAAATATGCAGATAACGATAGCCCAGTTCAAAATGTTTACTGGAAATACCAAATCCAAGAATATTGCCGAATTGGAACTGGGTCGATTTATATTCATCTTCAATCGTGATGTTCGAAATCCAGTGTGGCCCTGTCCCCAATTCAAAATACGGAATGACCGATCCCTTGGTCCAGGTGTAATGGAAAACCGGAGTAAGCCCGATAATCCAGCCTTCTTTATTCTTTGGGTTGTTTAACGTCGACTTCCAATGGTTAGTGCTGATTTCCCAGCGACCGTCGATTTTGAAGTCGCCGTTTTCGTAAACCGGTTCTTTCCAGTCTGCGCCCAGACCAAGTCGAATTTGGTCGATGGTGCCATCCTGTCCTGTATCAGCCGACAAAGTCAATTTATCATTGTCTGTTCCAGGATGCAAAGAACAAGGCGCCTTGCCCTGGTAGCAGGCGAAACTGAAAGATAAAATCCCGCCGACAATGGTTGCGTTCATCAAGGTATCGTTGGATGAGTCAAAGGCATAGGACTTTTGGGAAGAGAAAAGGAATAACAGGCCGGATAACATAAAAATTAAAAATGGCTTGTTATAATGGTGCATAAAACTGGTTTCCTGATAAAATATTGCGCTTGATTGCAGTTAAAAACAAACCGTATTTTAATCGAATCTAACCGTCAATAAAGAACTATCTTGAGAGAATATGCACGATTTTTCAAAAGCTAAAATTTTAGTCGTAGGGGATGTGATGCTGGATCAGTATTGGTCTGGTAATGCGCGTCGAATTTCACCCGAAGCGCCTGTCCCGGTCGTCAAAGTCTCTGAAGATAAGGTTCGGGCCGGTGGGGCCGCGAATGTGGCGATGAATATCGCGGCGTTGGGCGGCGAAGTGTCCTTGATTGGCACAATCGGTCGGGACAGTTTCGGAGAGCAGTTGTCGGAAGTGGTCGAAAGTGCTGGCGTGCATCCACATTGGGTGGTCTCCGATTCGGGCACCATTTGTAAGCTCAGGGTGCTGAGCCATCATCAGCAATTGATCCGCATGGACTTTGAAGAGCCGATTGTCGCCGAAACGGCACAGAAGGTCGCGGATAAGGTTGATGAAATCGTTGCCGACTATAACGTGTTGGTGATTTCCGATTACGCCAAAGGCGCTTTGCAGTTCGTCGAACAGATGATTGATGCGGCGAACCGTCATCAGATCCCGGTGCTGATCGATCCAAAGGGCTTGGATTTTTCCCGTTATCGTAATGCCACCCTGATCAAACCGAATCAAACCGAATTTGAACAGATTGTCGGCGAATGCCCCGATTCGGAAGAGCTTGTAGAAAAAGCGAAAGGTCTGATTGCCGAACTGAACCTCGAATCTCTATTGGTCACGCGCAGCGAACACGGCATGGCATTGGTGGAAAAGGGGCTTGCGCCCTATTTGCTCGGTTCTCAGGCGCAGGAAGTGTTTGATGTGACCGGCGCCGGCGACACCGTCATGGCCACTTTGGCGACGGCATTCGCCAGTGGACTTGATTTGAAAAAATCCGTGTATCTGGCAAATGAAGCTGCCAGCGTTGTGGTCAGAAAAGTCGGTACTTCAACCATCTCGAAAGCGGAACTGGATGAGCAGTTGAACGCTTCCATGCGTCATAAGGGCTATGCTTCCATGAGCGCCGAAGAAGTGAAAACCCTGGTGGAAATGGCGCAGAATCGAGGTGAAAAGGTGGTTATGACCAACGGCTGTTTCGATTTGTTGCACAGTGGCCATGTCCGCTATTTGAACGAAGCCGCGAGACAAGGCGATCGTTTGATCGTTGCCGTCAATTCCGACGAATCGGTCAAAGCCTTAAAAGGCGAGTCCCGCCCGATCGTCGCTTTGGAAAGCCGGATGGAATTGCTGTCGGCTTTAAGTTGTGTTGACTGGGTTGTGCCTTTCAACGAAGAAACGCCGGAAGAATTGATTTGTTATCTCAAGCCGGATGTTCTGGTTAAAGGTGGGGATTACAAACCTGAAGAAATCGCAGGCTCGAAATGTGTCTGGGAAAACGGCGGGGAAGTCGCAGTGCTATCTTTCTGGGAAGGTTATTCGACGACAAAACTGGTCGATAAAATCCAGGATGAAGAGCAGGCGAAAGCAAAAGAGTCAACATCACACTAGACAAGTAAAAAGGTTAACCGGTCTTATGAACATTGAACAGGCGCATCATGAACACCTAAAAGCCATCGAATCGGTCTTGAATGCATCCGAACAGCTACAGGCACTGATTGAGAAGATGGTCACCGCTATCGAGCAGGGAGCGAAAGTGCTTTGGTTGGGCAATGGCGGCAGTGCGGCCGAAGCGCAACACATGGCGGCCGAGCTCATGGTGCGTTATGTCAAAAACCGTCGGCCTTTGCCATCAATTGCCTTGACGACGGATACTTCGTTGTTGACGGCGCATCCGAATGACTTCGAATTTGAAACGGTTTTCTCTCGACAAGTGGAAGCGCTTGCCCAGCCGGGCGATATTGTGATCGGTATGAGTACTTCCGGCAACAGTGCCAATGTCCTGAATGCGATGGCGGTCGCCCAAGAAAAGGGATGTTTGACCGTCGCACTGATCGGTAGTCAGCCATCTCCTCTCATCAAGTCCGCAGATTACTGCTTTCCGATTCATTCCAAGCAAACGGCCAGAATTCAGGAAGCACACACGTTTCTAAACCATCTGATCTGTGAAGGATTGGATGCACATTTCGCCGACTAAGGCATTCTGAAATAAGTGTTGGTTGGGTATCTGGATACAAGGAAGGATATTCAATTGGTCGGGACAGTAGGATTTGAACCTACGACCCCCGCCACCCCATGACGGTGCTCTACCAGGCTGAGCCATGCCCCGAAAATTGAAGTTTGTATTATAGGTTCAGCCCAGAATTTATCAAGTGATTTCCACGGAATTTCTCGATTCCGTCAAGCATGCTGCCGGAATCTTTAATTCGAGGAACGGAGTTGGCTGGGGCTGGTGCCGGTCCATCGCTTGAATGCGCGGGAAAAAGAACTGATATTGCCGAAGCCAAGCAAGTAGGATATTTCGCTCATGGAGAGGTTGCTTTCCTGTATATAGGTGGAGGCCAGGTCTTCCCGTACTTCATCCATCAAGGTCTTGAATGTGGTGCCATGTTCTTTCAAGCGGCGCTGCAACGTTCGTTCATTCAGATAAAGCGCTTGCCCAACGGTTGAATCAGTAACATCGCCGTTTGGCAGTTGTTTGATGATTTCCGATTTCACCTGTTCGACGATGTCTTTTTGTTCGATTTGCGCCAGATAATCGATAATGACCTGATCGTGCAGCTTTGCCAGCTGAGGGTGCGCGCCTTCCAGCGGTTTTAAGGCGTCGGCCATGGTAATGGTGAAACAGTTTTCGCTTGCACCGAAAACCACCGGGCACTGGAACAGCGTCTGATAGGGCGTGATATCTTCCGGTTTGGCGTGTTTGAAGCGAATTTCATAGGGGGTGAAGCTTCTACCGAAGTTCGCCTGACACATGGCAAACATAATCGCCATAAAGGCATCTACCCGTACCGGTTGCTGGGTGGCAATCGGCCGGTGTTTCAATATCATGGTAAAGGTTTTCGGCGTTTCTTCGATCTCGATGTCCGCCCCTTCGGTTAGAACGCGTACATAGCGCTTAAAACGATACATGGCGCTTTTCAAGTCATTACTGGATAGCCAGGCATACCCCAAAGGCCCCATTTGCGTCGGGTGCCAGAATTCGGCCGCTTTCAGCCCCAGTGCCGG
>JAWVWZ010000171.1:0-3882 GCA_033723505.1 Hydrogenovibrio sp. | reverse complement strand
TCAGAAACCGGATATGAGCATTCTCGTCTCTACGGCTTATATGGATGAAGCTGAACACTTTGAGTGGTTGGTGGCGATGAACGATGGCAGAATTCTGGCGACCGGGACTGCCACCGAATTGAAACACCAGACCGGCACCTCTGATTTGGAAAAAGCGTTTATCGCACTCTTGCCGGAATCCGAACGTGGCAATCAAACCGACTTCATTATTCCACCGCGACCGATCACCGATGGCGACCAAGCCATCACCGCCAAAGGCCTAACCCAAAAATTCGGCGATTTCACCGCCGTGGATAAAGTGGACTTCACCATTAAAACCGGCGAAATATTCGGATTTCTCGGTTCCAACGGTTGTGGAAAAACCACCACGATGAAAATGTTGACCGGACTATTAACCCCGACGGAAGGCGAGGTTTTCCTCTGGGGAGAGCCTATCGAGACCAAAAGTCTTGATACCCGGCGGCGCATCGGCTTCATGTCACAATCTTTTTCGCTTTACAGCGAAATGAGCGTCGAACAGAACTTGTTTTTGCATGCCAGATTGTTTCATTTGCATAACAGCCAGCAGCAACAACGTATTGCCGAACTGGTCGAACGTTTTAAACTCAAACACCACCTGCAAGAACTCGCGGGACAACTGCCGCTGGGCATTCGGCAAAGACTGTCATTGGCCGTCGCATTGATCCATAAACCGGAAATCCTGATTTTGGATGAGCCGACCTCCGGTGTCGACCCGATCGCTCGGGATGAATTCTGGCGAACATTGGTCGAATTGTCTCGCGAAGATAATGTCACCATTTTCATTTCGACCCATTTTATGAATGAAGCCCTGCGCTGCGACCGTATTTCCCTGATGCATGCCGGCAAGGTGCTGGCACAGGGCAGCCCGAATCAATTGATATCGGACAAACAGGCTCCCGACCTTGAGACCGCTTTTATTCGCTATATGGAAGATGCCATGGCCTCCTCTCCTTCCGAAGAAATGATTCTCGAAAGTGATGACAGCAAAATACCAGCCGAAGCATCCTCCCCACCACGAAAGACATCTCAAAGGTTCAGTCTAAGACGCCTGTTCGCTTACAGCCATCGAGAAACGTTGGAACTGCTGAGGGACCCTGTACGTCTTTCATTCGCTTTTATCGGCAGTATCTTGCTACTGCTGGTGTTTACCTACGGCATTACCACCGATGTGGAAAAGATCAAATTTTCCGCGCTCGACCTGGACCAGACACCGGCCAGCCGGAATTATTTGAAAAGCTTTGAAGGCTCCTCCTATTTCAAAGAAATGCCGCCCTTGAAAAGCAAAACCGATATGGACAACCGACTGGTTTCGCGAGCAATTGAAGTTGCCATTGAAATTCCCCCCGGATTTGGCAAAAACCTCAAGTCAGGGAAAAATGTGACGGTCTCTGCCTGGGTGGACGGCGCCAACACCTTCCGCGCCGGCACCGTCACAGGGTATGTTTCCGGTGCGCATGCAGCCTACCTGTCGAAACAGACGCCATCCGGTGCTGCTTTGATGCAGATTCAGTCACGTTTCAAATATAACCCGGCCATGGAAAACATCTATGCCATGGCCCCCAGCATGCCGGCTTTATTATTGATCCTGTTTCCAGCCATATTGATGGCGGTGAGTGTCGCCCGGGAAAAGGAGATGGGCACCATTACCAATTTCTATGTGACACCGACCAGCCGCTTGGAATTCGTCATCGGCAAACAACTTCCTTATATCGCAGTGGGTTTCATCAACCTGCTGATGCTGTTATTGTTCGTCATTTTTGTGATGAACGTGCCCGTCAAGGGCAGTATTGCTGCCCTGATCCTCGGCGGAACGCTTTATGTCGCCGCAACCACCGGGCTGGGATTATTGCTTTCATCCCTGGTCAGAACTCAGGTAGCCGCCGTTTTCGTCACCGCAGTCTTGACCATGATGCCCACCATGCAGTTTTCCGGTATGCTTCAGCCAGTTTCCACACTTGAAGAGACCGGGCGCATCATCGGTTCTTTCTGGCCGACCACCTATTTCATGCACCTCAGTGTCGCCAGCTTCACCAAAGGGCTGACCTTTGAGGAATTAAGCGGCGATCTTTGGGCATTATTGGCTTTTCTGCCGGTGCTTGTCGGTCTGTCGGCATTTTTATTGAAAAAGCAGGAGGCCTGAAATGCTTAGAAGCCTCAGCAATATTTTCTGGTTGGGCACTAAAGAGCTCAACAGCCTCTACCGCGACAGCATTATGCTGGGACTGGTCATTTTCAGCTTCAGCTTTTCAATTTACTCGCAATCGAAAGGTGCGACCGACATTGTCAATAACGCTTCTATCGCCTTCGTTGACGAAGACCGTTCCGGACTATCCGAAAGCCTGCAATCCTCATTCTATCCTCCCTATTTCCAAAAACCGCAGGAAATCAGCGCCTCGGAAATCGATTCGGCAATGAACAAAGGCCGCTATATGTTCGTGGTGGTCATTCCACCGAATTTCGCCGCAGATGTTCGACAAGGCCGATCTCCCGAAATACAGCTAAATATTGACGCCACGGCTTCCCTGCAGGCCAGCTTAGGGGCATCCTACATTCACAATCTCATCAGTGACAAGGTCGCACTCTATGCAATGAGAACCGAAGAAATGCCGCCGGCAAAGGTTTCTCTGGTCATCCACCGTGCCTTTAACCCAAACGGAGAATCAAAATGGTTCCGTGCCTTGGCCGGGTTATTGGACCAACTGACAATGATCACCATCATCCTGACTGGGGCGGCCCTGATACGTGAAAGAGAACATGGCACCACGGAGCATTTAATGGTGATGCCGATTACCGCCTTTGAGATCGCCGTCGGAAAAGTCTGGGCCAATGGGCTGGTGGTGCTGGTCGCGGCAGTCTTGTCGATGCACTTCATTGTCGAAGGGTTACTTGATGTGCCCATTGCCGGTTCTCGCTATCTGTTGATTATGGGCATCATCACCTATCTTTTTTCAGCCGCGGCCATCGGGATTTTTCTCGGTATCTTCGCCAAATCCATGGCACAGTTCGCATTATTAATCATGCTGACCATCTCGCCGATGCAGATGCTTTCGGGAGGAAGCTCCCCGATAGAAAATCAACCGGAATGGATGCAAATGGTGACCTGGTTTTTACCTTCACGTCACTTTATGAGTTTTGCACAGGCCGTCGCCTATCGGGGGGCAGGATTTGAAATCGTCTGGTTTGATTTCTTCGCAATGACGGTGCTCGGGCTGGCCTTCTTCGTCCTTAGCCTGTTATTGTTCCGGCGTTCCATGACCATGTCTCAAGCCTGAAGCCTTGGCATCAAATTCAGCCTGACAGATCGAGTTTCTTCAAGCGCAAAGCGTTACCGATGACCGAGACAGAACTGAAACTCATCGCTGCTGCAGCGATCATTGGCGATAACAGCAAGCCGAAAACCGGATAAAAAACCCCTGCTGCAATCGGCACGCCTAAAGCGTTATAAACGAAGGCGAAAAACAAATTCTGCCGAATATTACTCATGGTCGCGACACTGAGTTTTCTGGCTCGAACAATGCCTTGCAACTCCCCTTTTACCAAGGTGATCCCGGCACTTTCCATAGCGATATCGGTGCCGGTTCCCATCGCAATTCCGACATGAGCTTCGGCAAGTGCAGGGGCATCATTAACGCCATCGCCCGCCATCGCAACCACATGTCCCTGTTCTCGAAAACGTTGAACCCATTTGGCTTTATCTTGCGGAGACACTTCGGCTTCCACCTGATCTATGTGCAACTGCTTCGCCACGGATTGCGCGGTGACTTTATTATCGCCGGTCAACATGACCACTCGAATCCCTTGATCATGCAACGCCTCAATCGCAGCTTGACTATCCTGCTTGATCGGGTCGGCCACTGCAAT
>JAWVWZ010000170.1:0-3894 GCA_033723505.1 Hydrogenovibrio sp. | reverse complement strand
CCACACAAAAATCTTCGATAGACGAAGCGAAAGCGTTGGGTTTCAGAAGAAATAAAGGGAAGAAAATGGCGGTGAAAGAGGGATTCGAACCCTCGATGGAGCTACAAACCCCATACTCCCTTAGCAGGGGAGCGCCTTCAGCCTCTCGGCCATTTCACCGTTTGGAAATGTCTAGAAAAAGTCTTCTAGAGCTAAGTTGATGGCGCGTATATTACCGTTATTTAAGCGGTTTGTAAATAACGGTAATCAAGTTTCTTGTCGAAAAGTGCGGTTTTGAAAATTAAGAATTGGGATCAGAAGTTTCTGTTGTATTATTTTCTGTTTTTGCCTGCTCATCTTGTTTGCGAAGCAACAATTCTTCACGTTGGATCTGAACATCTTTTGGTGCGTCAATTCCAACTCTTACTTGCCCGCTTTTAACGCCGACAATAGTTAATTTGATGTTATCGCCGATAATAAGTGTTTCACCGACTCTGCGCGTAAGTACTAACATCTATAAAATCCTTTTTTAGATTAGGAGGAACCCTATATTATATCTTTTATCCTTCCCCAAATCTATTTTATATTAATAAATTTTATCGCCAATGGCAAAAAGGGCTCATTAAAGAACCCTTTTTTGACCGGTCAAAACACTTGCGTTCGAGTTATTTATCCAGCTCAAAAGCGGCATGAAGCGCCTTAACCGCGGTTTCCAATTGCGACTCTTCAATCACCACGGAAATCTTGATCTCCGTCGTGCCGATCATCTGAATATTGATATTATTGTCCGCCAGAGTTTTAAACATGGTGCTGGCAATTCCCGAATGGGATTTCATGCCTACGCCCACCATGGAGATTTTCACAATGGTATCGTCGCTGATAATTTCACGAGCGCCCAAGTCCTGAGCGGTTTTTTCCAGAATTTCTTTCGCCATATTCAAGTCGGAACGCGAAACGGTAAAGGTGAAATCGGTGGTGCCATCCACACTTTGGTTCTGGATGATCATATCGATTTCAATATTCGCGTCCGAAATCGGCCCCAGGATCTGGAAAGCGACACCCGGCTTATCCGGCACGCCTAAAATCATTAACTTTGCTTCATCGCGGCTGAACGCGATACCCGAAATTAAAGGTTTTTCCATGTTTGATTCCTCAAAATCTTCTTCAGAGATTAATAGCGTACCGCCCCCTTCCTGCATAGATGAAAGCACTCTTAGAGGGACTTTATATTTGCTCGCGAATTCCACCGAGCGGATTTGCAAAACTTTCGCACCCAGACTGGCCATTTCCAGCATTTCATCGAAGGTGATGACATCCAGTCTTTTCGCTTCCGGCACGACCCGGGGATCGGTGGTGTAAACGCCATCGACATCAGTGTAGATCTGACATTCATCGGCCTTCAGCGCCGCGGCCAATGCCACCGCTGTGGTATCGGAACCGCCGCGACCGAGGGTAGTGATATCTCCTTCAGGCGTCACGCCCTGGAAGCCGGCGACAACAACGACCTTACCCTGATCAAGTTGCTTTTTCATCTTCTCGGCGTCGATGTCTTCAATGCGCGCCTTGAAGTGCACATCATTGGTCCGAATCGGAACCTGCCAGCCGGTATAAGAAATCGCATCATACCCCTTCTGCTGAAGCGCCATGCTCAACAAAGCAATAGTGACCTGCTCTCCGGTCGTCAGCAGGACATCCAGCTCTCGACGAGACGGCTCCTGTTGAACTTCCTTGGCAAGCGACATCAAGCGATTGGTCTCGCCGCTCATGGCAGAAACCGCCACCACTACCTGATGCCCTTCATCCACAAATTTGGCGATCTTGTCCGCCACATTTTGAATTCTTTCGACGCTCCCCACCGAGGTTCCGCCGTACTTTTGCACGATCAATGCCATTTTCTATTTAACTTCCTATGAAACAATCCATACCAAGCTAACTTCCTGTCTTCCGAAAACCCGACAACCACAGCCCTCAAGCGCGCTTCCGAACAGAAGCGGCTTCAGGCTGTCACAAAATGACATTCGGGAATTGGAAAACCGGAAAGTTACCTTATTATTTGCTTTCGGCCCATGCCTTAACGGAAGCAAGGGCTTCATCCAATTTACTTGGGTCTTTACCGCCGGCTTGCGCCATATCCGGACGTCCGCCGCCTTTACCGCCAACTTGTTGAGCGACATGATTCACCAACTCGCCGGCTTTGAAGGTTTGTGTAACAGGTTTGCTGACCCCGGCGACCAAACTGACCTTATCGCCATCGACCGCAGCCAGGACGATGACCGCAGGTTCCAGCTTATCTTTCAGTTTATCCAAGGTTTCGCGTAAGGTATTGACGTCGGCGCCTTCCAACTTGGCAGCCAAAACATTCACCTCTCCGACCTTGATTGCCGAATTGGCCAGGTCGTCTCCCTGAGTAGACGCCAGCTTCGATTGCAACTGCTTCAGTTGCTTCTCAAGCTCTTTCTGGTCGGCAACCAACTGGTTCACTTTCGATTCGACCTGCTGTTTATCCGACTTAACGGCCGCTGCGATATTGATCAGAGTTTGTTCACCCTTATAGATCGCTTCCCAGGCACCCTCGCCCGTTACCGCTTCAATACGGCGAACACCCGATGCAATACCGGACTCCGACAGGATACGGAAAGGTCCGATTTCCCCGACGGATTTGACATGCGTTCCACCGCACAATTCGATTGAGAAGTCGCCCATATCGACTACTCGCACCACATCGCCATACTTCTCGCCGAACAAGGCCATCGCGCCTTTCGCCTTGGCCGCTTCGATGTCCATCTCGGCGGTAGTGACCGGCGTATTGAGCATAATGTTATGGTTGACCATTTTTTCGATTTCAAGCAACTGCTCGGCGGAAATCGGCTCGAAATGTGCGAAATCGAAACGCAGACGCTCCGGTTCGACCAAAGAGCCCTTCTGTTGAACATGCGTGCCCAAAACCGTTCTTAATGCAGCATGCAACAAGTGAGTCGCCGAATGGTTCTTTTCCGATGCGCGGCGCGCTTTAACGTCCACCTGTGCGTGAATTTTCTGTCCGACCTTGAGGGTACCGGCTGTGACACGCCCGATGTGCAAGAAGGTCGCCCGTTGTTTCTGACAGTCATCAACATGGAAACTGTTCATGCCTTCGGTCAGACTGCCGGAGTCGCCGACCTGCCCACCAGACTCGCCATAGAATGGGGTTTGATCAAGAATGACAATCGCATCCTGTCCTTCAGAGGCGGAATCGACGGACTGTTCATCGACAAAAATCGCAGCAACCGTCGCGTCACTGCCATCCCGATCATATCCGAGGAACCGGGTTTCGCCGTCATAATTGATTTTGCCTTTGGCTTGAGAGGCAAAATTGCTTGCCGAACGCGCTCTTTCTCTTTGCGCATCCATCTCTTTTTCAAAGCCGGCTTCATCGACAGTCAGATTTCTTTCCCGCGCGACATCCGCGGTCAAATCCAAAGGAAACCCGTAGGTATCGTAAAGTTTGAATGCCGTTTCCCCGCTAATGACAGAGCCTGTCAACTGAGCGATGTCGTCTTCCAGAATTTTCATCCCGTTCTCAAGCGTTTCCGCGAAACGCTCTTCTTCGAGTTTCAGCGCTCTTTCA
Organism: Hydrogenovibrio sp.; assembly: GCA_033723505.1. Lineage (GTDB taxonomy): Bacteria > Pseudomonadota > Gammaproteobacteria > Thiomicrospirales > Thiomicrospiraceae > Hydrogenovibrio. The sequence goes on along the minus strand of JAWVWZ010000170.1, from coordinate 308 downwards.
ACGTTTTTCTGTTCTCTGACCAGCTCCGGATAAGCGTCGCCCATCTGTTCAACCAACACCGGCACCAGCTTATAAAAGAAGGTTTCGTTCTGTCCCAGCTTGTAGCCATGACGGATCGCGCGACGGATAATGCGGCGCAACACATAGCCACGGCCTTCATTGGACGGCAACACGCCATCGACAATCGTAAACGCACAGGAACGAATATGGTCGGCGATCACGCGTAGAGAGCTGTTGGTCAGGTCTTTTTCACCGGTCAGTTCTGACGCTTTCTTGACGATCGCCTGGAAAAGGTCGATATCATAATT
>JAWVWZ010000169.1:0-3914 GCA_033723505.1 Hydrogenovibrio sp. | reverse complement strand
TTTCGCCGCGTTGTTCTCGAAATCAAGCTATGTTGGTAAAATCGCCACAACCTTGGCATGGTCCGGTGTCGCATTCGGTCTGGTCGGTATGTTGGTACGCTGGCGCGAATCCTATCTGATCAACGTCGACTATGGCCATATTCCGGTCAGCAGTCTTTATGAAGTCTTCATTTTGTTCTCAGTTATTACCACCCTACTGTATCTTTATTATGAACAAAAGTTGAAAACCCGTGCCATTGGTGGATTCGTCATGTTGGTGGTCAGTGCCGCGGTCGGTTTTTTACTGTGGTATACCTTTGATCGCCATGCTTATGTGATCCAGCCGTTGGTACCAGCACTGAAAAGTTACTGGATGAAAATACACGTTCCGGCTAACTTTATCGGCTACGGTAGCTTCTCGATCGCCGCGATGGTCGGTTTGGCTTATCTGGTGACGGATTCATCACTCAAAAAAGATCCGAACAGCGCTTTTGCTGCCAAGATGCCGAGCTTGGAAAAAATGGACGATTTGATGTATAAAGCGATTTCTCTAGGCTTCGCTTTCTTTACCATCGCAACCATTCTCGGTGCCTTGTGGGCAGCTGAAGCCTGGGGCGGTTACTGGTCTTGGGATCCGAAAGAAACCTGGGCGCTGATCGTCTGGTTAAACTATGCAGCTTGGTTACATATTCGTATGTCTAAAGGATGGCGTGGACGCCCGATGGCGATTTGGGCATTGGTTGGTCTACTGGTCACCACTTTCGCTTTCCTTGGCGTGAACATGTTCCTGTCCGGTCTGCACTCTTATGGAGAGCTATAACGGGATCACCTTATGCTAAGAAGACGTTTGCTTGCCTCGATAATGGGGCTGTCCCTGTGGGGAATGACTCAAAAAAGTTTTGCTTCCGGCTCCGTCGAGCTGGAAGAAGGCATCAATTACAAAAAGGTTCCGAAGCCGGTTTCGATCGAGCCTTTCAAAAAAAGCGTTGTCGAAGTTTTTTTCTATGGCTGCCCGCATTGTTACCATCTTGAAAGCAGTTTGAACCAATGGTTGAAGACCAAGCCGAAAGACATTCATTTCGAAAGAATGCCAGCGGTTTTGAATAATCCCAACTGGGTTTTTATGGCGCGAGTGTTTTATACCGCACAATCTTTAGGAATCCTTGACCAGTTCCATGAAGCCTACTTCAATGCGATTCAACGTGATCGCAAACGCATCTTCGATGTCGAAGCCCTGGCCAAGTTTTGTGAACCGATGGGCGTCAAACCCGAAGATTACAAACAGATGTTCAAAAGCTTCAAGGTCGACCAGCAAGTGCAAAAGGCTCGCGTCAAAACACAGGAATATGGTGTCGACGGCGTACCTTCAATTATCGTCAACGGTAAGTATATGACCGACGTGCCCATGGCCGAAGGCAAGGAAAACCTCTGGAAACTGGTCAACAAACTGGTTGACCATTAACCCAAGATTCCATCAGGGAAATCAAACACGCTTTTGATTCCCTTTTTCAATTCCCCTGACTTTTCTATCCTTTTTCCAATTTTGCCGTTATTACGTTTATAATCGAAAGATAATAACGCCCCCCAGCCTGGCGGATTTTTAATAAACGCGGTAAAAGGACCCTGTATGAAAGCATCCCATCTTTTTGTCCAATGTTTGGAAAACGAACAAGTGGAATATATTTTTGGTATTCCGGGCGAAGAGAATATGGAAATGATGGACGCTTTAATTGATTCGAATATCCAGTTCATCACCTGCCGACATGAACAAGGGGCAGCGTTTATGGCCGATGTTTATGGCCGCTTGACCGGAAAGGCAGGCGTCTGTTTATCCACGCTCGGACCGGGCGCGACCAATCTGGTCACCGGCGTTGCCGATGCCAATATGGATAATTCTCCGGTGGTTGCGATTGCCGGACAGGCGGCGACGACGCGTATGCATAAAGAATCCCATCAGGTTTTGGATCTGGTGAGCATGTTCCGACCGATTTCCAAGTATTCGGTGCAAATTCTCGAACCGGAAACCATTCCCGAAATCGTCCGCAAGGCATTTAAGTTGGCGCAATCGGAAAAGCCCGGTGCCGCTTTTATCGATTTCCCGGAAAACATCAGTGAAATGCCCATGATGGAGACCCCTCTTCCCGTGGTTTCTTCCCGGTTAACTCTGGCTGATGCCGAACAAATCATCCTTGCCGCAAACATCATCCAGCAAGCGAAAAACCCGCTGATTTTGGTAGGAAACGGTGCCGTTCGTGCCAAAGCATCGAAAGATCTGCTGGCATTTTCTCAGCATTACAATATTCCGGTGATCAATACCTTTATGGCGAAAGGAGTGGTGCCTCATTATAAAAATCCACTTTCGATGGGCACCGCCGGCCTACAAAAAGGCGATTACAACAATGGCGGGTTTGCCGACGCCGACTTGGTGATTTGTGTCGGTTTCGATATGGTCGAATATCATCCACATCTTTGGAACCCAAACCGGGAACATCGACTCATCCATATCGATACCAAATCCGCAGAAGTGGATTACAGCTATGTTCCCGACGTCGAGCTGGTGGGCAATATCGGTTTCAATTTAAGTGCCCTGATTCAGCATTTACCGCAAAAAAACGAAACCCCTAAGGAATTTCCGCTGCGAAAAGCGATGATGGATGAAATGGAAAGGGTTTCCAAAAGTCAGGACTGGCCGATGAAACCCCAAAAAATCATTTGGGATCTCAGAACCGCAATGAAAAAAGAAGACATTGCCATTTGCGATGTCGGTGCCCATAAAATGTGGATGGCACGCTTTTTCCGCTGCGAACAACCTAATACCTGCATCATCTCCAATGGCTTCGCCAGTATGGGCATTGCCGTGCCAGGTGCAATTGGCGCGAAATTGGCTTTTCCGGATAAGGCGGTCGTCGCTGTCACCGGTGATGCCGGTTTCATGATGAATTCTCAGGAAATCGAAACGGCAATGCGCAGCCAGACACCTTTCGTTATCCTTATATGGAATGACAGCCAATATGGATTGATTAATTGGAAACAAAAACGTCGATATGGCCGACCGGCTTATATCGATTTCCAAAATCCGGATTTCGTTAAATATGCTGAATCCTTCGGTGCAAGCGGCGTCAGAATCAAAGCAGCGGACGAACTTTACCCGGCTCTGAAGGCGGCATTGAAGAGCCCTACCGTCACAATTATCGATTGTCCGGTAGACTATTCGGAAAATGACCGATTGACCGAATTATTGGGGAACGTGATTTCGGAAATTGATGCTTGAGATCTGTTTTAATCTTTAGAACTGGAGTGGTGACTTATGATTTATATCAAACGAAATTCGGAAAACGAGATAGTCGATATCCAGTTTGATGCAAAAGACGGCTACGAAAAATCTTCCATCTTCAACGAAGAAATCAAATCCTTTATCCGTAATTCGAATAACGAACAATTGATCAAAAAGGTCATGTCTACCCTGGATCTGGATATGGTCAGGGTCACCGAAGACATTATCGATGTCTTGATTCAGAAAGAAATCATCCTCTTTACCGATTTACCCGAAGCGGTGCAAAACAAACTGGTTTTCAAACGCTTCCTAAGGGAATCGCTGAATCCGATGGAAAACTTGATCAACGACGACGACGATTTGAATTTTTAACATGTATCGACCCCTTGCCTATCCGATTTTCTGGCTTCTGATTCCGGCATCTTTTCTGATTGCCGGCTGCGATACTTCGGCAAACAATCCGAAAATACCGCAATACTCGGATCATCCTGAAAATATTTCGGAAAAAATTTATACCCTCGGCATCCATCCATTACACAACCCCAAAAAACTCTATAAGAATTTCAGTCCGCTTGCAGATTATTTAAGCCGTCACCTTGACGGCATTCGCATAGAAATAGAAGCGTCCAAGGACTATGCCAGCTACAATCGAAAACTGGCC
>JAWVWZ010000168.1:0-3933 GCA_033723505.1 Hydrogenovibrio sp. | reverse complement strand
GAGCCTGGAGTCTCATCATGTGCAAAAAGAAGACTGGATGCAAAAGTCTTACCAAAAGGCAATTGTTCCCTTGATCGAAAGTCGAACCAAGCGCAACATTTTTTTAGGCGTGGTTTTGGTGTCTTTGCTCGCGGCGATGCTGCAGCCGGCGTTGCAGTTTATCCGCAGTGACGGGATGAATCATCCACTTCATGCCGGCGGGGTGGAAGTGAAAATGTTGCCTTACGACAATACCAGTACCTTTTTGGTTCAGGTGGATATGCCCGAAGGAACCGCGCTGGAAGCAACGGACATCGTTGTCAGGCGCGTTAACGAGGTGCTGCGTCATACACCGTTTGTAACCGATTACAGTGTTTATCTGGGAAGCCATGCGCCGATAGATTTCGCTGCTCTGGTGCGCGGGGATTTGATTAAGCAGGGGTCCAATTTCGCTCAGATTCGAGTGAATCTGGTGAACAAGCACGATCGCAACCTGTCATCTCATGAAATTGCTCAGTCGTTTGAAAAAGCCCTGACAAAAGTGCGCGCGAGTTTTCCGGAAGCCAATATTAAAATCTATGAAACGCCCCCTGGACCTCCGGTGACAACCCAGATTCTGGCTGAACTTTACGGGCCGGATTATGATAAGTTGCGTGCGGCTGCAAAAGAGATCGGCGCCAAGATGCATGGCATTTACGGTCTGACCAATATCGACGACAGTGTGACGGCGACGACACAAAGCTATGAAATCAATATCGATCGCACCCAGGCTAATTTGTTGGGCGTGGTACCTGCGAAGGTGTCGAAGATGTTGAGAGACTATATTAATGGCTTTGAGTTGGGCTATATGCATCTGGATAATGTGCGTGAGCCGGTTAATATCATCGTGCGATTGCCGCGTTCGGAAAGAACCGTACCGCAACAGTTGCTTTCTCTGAGAGTGACGTCCCGCTCAGGTGAATCCGTACCGATTTCGGCATTCGCCTCGGTGAAAAAAGTGAATAAAGCCAAGCCGATTCTCGGTCGTGACCAGCACCAGATGGTGATGGTTGGCGGGGAATTGCTCGAATCCAGTCCAGTCTATGCGGTTTTGTCGTTGGATAAAATGCTGGATGGCGTGACGCTACCGGAATCCAAGGTAACTTTCCATACGGCGAACTTAGGGTTTATGAACGCCCAGCCAAAGGATGTCATGGATTACACCTTACTGTGGGGCGGGGAAATGCGTCTGACGCTGGATGTGTTCCGGGATATGGGAAGTGCCTTTATCGTCGCGTTGATCTTTATCTATCTGATTCTGGTCGGCTATTATCGTTCCTTTATGATGCCGGTCATTGTGATGGGGGCGATTCCATTGACCATGATCGGGGTTTTCCCCGGACATTGGATTACCGGTCAGGCATTCACCGCGACTTCGATGATCGGGGTCATCGCGCTTGCGGGAATTGTGGTGCGGAACTCGTTGTTGCTGATCGATTTTATTCTGGAATACCGAAAAGAAGGTAAGACGTTACGAGATGCGGTGATTGAGGCTGGCAAGGTGCGCTTCAGACCGATTCTGTTGACGGCGCTGGCCATTATGTTCGGCTCGATGATTATGATTACCGATCCGGTATTCGGTGGATTGGCCGTATCGTTGATTTTTGGAACGCTTTCGTCCACGGTGTTGACGTTACTGGTGATTCCATTGCTGTATTATATTTGGCAGTGGCATTCCGGGGTCAAATACACTGAAGGTGGGCTGTCTAAGCCTGATTAAATCGCTGTTTTTCAGTTATGAAAAGGCCCGCGGATGCGGGCTTTTTTATTTTGGATTGAGGTGAGAATCTACCAGGCGGGGGGATTGAATCTTTGGTTTTAATCAGTGTTCGAATGCTTCGAAGTCAAATGCTATCAATGCATTGAGTAGGCGATATATGCAACTGTTTTTACAATCGCTAAGGATGTCTCTGCTCACTTGTCGGTGGACATATTGGAAAAGCATTCTGTCGGATTTGCCAATCATTTAGTGGTGTTAAAAGGTATAATTTGCCAATGAATCGTCAGTTTAAACATTGAGGCGCGGATATGACACAAGAGTCTGATCATAAGGTTCCGGGAGAAGGCTATTCCGAGAAAATTCATGCGCGTTTTTGGATCAAGGGGCAGGAAACCTATATCGGTATCGGGCGGGTGACGTTGTTGGAAAAGATCGCTGATAAAGGCTCCATCAATGCGGCAGCGAAAGAGATGGGAATGTCTTATAAAAAAGCCTGGAAATTGATCGATGAAATGAATCGCTTTTTCTCCGAGCCGCTGGTGGTGAAAGAGCATGGCGGCAAGTCCGGCGGAGGTACGCAGTTAACGGATAAAGGCGTATTTTTGGTTGAGGAGTTTCGCCGTATCGAAAGGCGATTAACCGAATTTTTAGAACAAGAGTCCAACCGGTTGGAAATTTGAGCCTTTGATGAAATAAAAAGCCAATTAAATCTTGACTTTGAGTGCAAAATCACTAGAATCTCCAGTTTCTTAATCCTTACCCCTTCTTATTGCCCGTTAAACAGTAAGTGGATCATTTGGTAAAATATTTTTTATTGAATGGTTGGAATTGGATTATTCTCATATTTTTAGGACAAAGTTATGAAAACATTTGTTGCAAAACCAGCAGAAGTCAAAAGTGACTGGTACATTGTGGATGCTGAAGGTAAAACTTTAGGTCGTATGGCTGCGGAAATCGCTGCACGTTTGCGCGGTAAGCATAAGGCGGAATACACGCCGCATGTTGACTGTGGTGACTATATCGTCGTGATTAACGCTGATAAAGTTGCGGTCACGGGCGCTAAGCGTAAAGACAAAATGTATCATCGTGTGACGGGGTATGTTGGTAACTTGAAATCAACCAACTTCGAGAAGCTGGTAACTGAAAAGCCTGTTCGTCCAATCGAGTTGGCGGTTAAAGGGATGTTGCCTCGTGGTCCTTTAGGGCGTGCAATGTTGAAAAAGCTGAAAGTGTATGCGGGAACTGAACACCCACATGCGGCACAACAACCTAAAGAACTGGATATCTAAGAGGAATTGATAATGGCAACAGAACAATATTACGGAACAGGTCGTCGTAAAAGCTCAGTCGCACGTGTATTTTTGCGCGCTGGCTCAGGCAAAATGACTGTAAACGGTCGCGATATCAAAGAATACTTTGCTCGTGATACCGATTTGATGGTAATTAATCAGCCACTGGAAGCTACTGAAAATGTCGATAAATTCGATGCGGTCATTACAGTAACCGGTGGTGGAACAACTGGACAAGCCGGTGCCGTTCGTCACGGATTGGCTCGTGCATTGGTTAACTATGAAGAAGGCAACCGTTCATCTTTGCGTCAGCGTGGTCTATTGACTCGTGATGCGCGTAAAGTCGAGCGTAAAAAAGTTGGTCTTCGCAAAGCACGTCGTCGTCCACAGTTCTCGAAACGTTAATCTCCAGATTTTCGTGTTTACAAAAAACCCGCCATTGGCGGGTTTTTTTATGTCTGATGAAAATATTTTTGTATGAAAGAATTATGAAGAAAAGATTGCACCAATATGAAAAAATAATTAACCAAAATGAGTCTTTGGTTGCGAATGGAGTCAGTATGACTGAATGCTATTTTTAGTTAAGTAGTTGAATAATATAGTTTAAATTAAAGTTGGCATTTTGCTTTCTATGTTTTTGCTGAGTTTATATTTAACTTATCAAATAAGGAAGCAATACAAATGAAAAAAACAACACAACTAAAATCTTTAGTAATGGCAATGGCTATCGCTGGTTCAACGGTTGCGGCTATCGCTCCGGCAACTTCTCAAGCAGATGTTTCTTATAACGCATCGGTGAGTAACATGTATTTGTGGCGTGGTATCAACATCAGTGATCCTTCTCCTGTTGTTTCTGGTGGTGCGGACTATTCAAATGCATCTGGTTTGTATCTTGGAACTTGGGCT
>JAWVWZ010000167.1:0-3941 GCA_033723505.1 Hydrogenovibrio sp. | reverse complement strand
GGCGTACCATTCAATATTGCCAGTTATGCCTTATTGACCCATATGATTGCACAGCAAACCGATTTGGAGGTGGGGGATTTTATTTGGACAGGAGGGGATGTTCACCTGTATAACAACACCCTGGATCAAGCGAAGTTGCAGCTGACTCGAACGCCATATCCTTTGCCGAAACTGGTGATCAAGCGCCGCCCAGATTCCATCTTTGACTATGAATACGAAGACTTTGACGTGGAAGGTTACCAGCATCACCCGCATATCAAGGCCGAGGTGTCGGTGTGATGAAGGAGGCTTTGGATGACTTGAGAGGGCGCAATATTTCGTTAATCGCCGCCATGGATAAGAATCATGTTATTGGGAGCGATAACCAAATGCCTTGGCATTTACCGGACGACTTGAAGTTCTTTAAGGCGCAGACTCTGAATAAACCGGTGATTATGGGGAGAAAGACTTTCGAGTCCATTGGCGCCAAAGCCCTGCCCAAACGTCGAAATATTGTCATCAGTCGTGATGCGGACTACCCTGCTGAAGGAGTAGAGGTTTTTACGTCCGTCGTCGAGGCCATCCAGAGTTGTGGTGCTCGAGAAGAAGTCATTATTATGGGAGGCGGCCAGCTTTATCGGCAGTTGTTGCCGGTCGCCAACAAGCTGTATGTCACTTTGGTCAACGCCGAGGTGGAGGGCGATACCGTTTTTCCGAAATGGGACTCTTCTGAGTGGCTGGTGCAAAGTCGCGAATTTCATGAACAAGACGAAAAGCACCGCTATTCGTTCGAGTTCCTGATCTTATTGAAAAAAGAAAAATAATAAATCGTCTCTCTCTTGCGAGGCAAGCCTGTAGAGCGCCAAAGGAGGATAGTTTTATGGGGATAAAGACGCGGATGTTTATCGGCATCTTTGGTGCAGTTTTGTTTTTATTTGCATCCAATATGATCGCCCAGTATGTATTTCATTCCACGACGGCCACCGTCGATCAGATCACTCAGGTCAACAGCCATAAAATAGTCCTCTTGAATCGATTAAAAAACATTTCCGATGAAAGGGCGATTCTCTTCCGAGATCTTGTTATTTTTCAGCAAGCCGATAAGCTAAAGCAGGCGCGGGAAGCACTTAAAGGAACCGCCGACAATATCGCCGATATCTTTAAGCAACTCGACGGGATGCAATTGTCGGAAAAAGAGAAAAAATTCTTTGAGCAGATCAAAGAGAATGTTGTCAGTGCTAATCAGTCCTACGGCAGTTTTATTACGGCATTGGATACCGGCTTTACGGAAGATGCCAACGATATCCTGATCAACGAATTTACGCCGAAATTCGAAGCCTTCTCTACTATCGTCAACCAATTCAAGCAATATGAAGAACAAAAAAACGCGACAGCACTCAAGCAGTTGCACCACCAGGAGCACCTGGGAACAATCACGCTATGGGCAGTATTAATACTCAGTATTGTTGTTTTCTCCATCGCCGGCTGGGTCGTGGCCAACAGCTTCTTACGTCCAATCAAGGCCATGCGCGATGCTATGGCGAGGATTATCGAAACCGGAGAGTTGGATCATCGTGTCAAGGTGGCGTCCAAGGATGAACTTGGTGAGACCGCGATGGCGATTAACGATTTGTTGAATACGTTCAATGCCGCGATTGATGATGTCAAGATGGTGATGCTGGAAATTTCGGGAGGCGCCTTCAAGCAGAAGATCGAAAACAGTTACAAAGGCGATTTTGCGGTGCTGAAACAGGGGGTCAATGATTCCTATGATCAGATTTATAATATGGTGGTGATCTTAAGAGCAACAGCTTCAAACTTGAGAAGCGGACTGCTTGAATCGGTGAAGAACGAAGAAGTGGAGCTCAAAGGGGATTATGCTGCGGTGATCTCTGATCTGCAAATGGCCATGGGGCATATAAATCACACGGTAGAAGATATTTCCGTCACGTTGAACACTTTGGCACAAGGCGATTTCTCAAAGCGGGTCGAGGTAGAGGCTCAAGGAGCTTTTATTACCTTGAAGGATGCAATCAATCAAACTCTGGATAGCCTGGACTCTTTTGTGGGGGAAGTGGCGGCCGTTCAGACCAAAATCAGCGAAGGCGACTTGACCGAGCAGGTCAGGGCTCGTTATCACGGGAAAATGGCAGTGCTCAAAGACAGTCTGAATTCTTCCACACAAAATATGGCGGCGATGATTGCGAAGGTTGGCGCCGTGACCAAGATCGTTTCGGAAGAGTCAAGCAGTATTGCTGAGGGCAGTGCTTCGGTTTCTGATCGTATTCAGGAGCAAACCCTTTCTCTGGAGCAGACTGCAGCGCAGATGACACAAATGACCAAAGTGGTCCAGCATAATGCCGAGTCCGCCTCCGAAGCGAATCAAATGACCCAGCAAGCGCAATCAAAGTTAACTGCCGGGGTCGAAATCATGGAGCGTGCTTTGGTGTCGATGGATCAGATGACCGAAGCCAGTGAAAAAATCAATAACATTATCGGAATCATCGATAGCATTGCCTTTCAGACCAATCTGTTGGCATTGAATGCCGCAGTGGAAGCCGCGAGAGCAGGGGAACACGGACGAGGGTTTGCCGTGGTTGCCAGCGAGGTCAGGAGTCTGGCGGGAAAATCTTCCGATGCGGCATCGGAAATCAAGGCGTTAATCGAGAACTCTGTCAATATCAGTCATGAAAGTGGGCGATATGTGAAGCAAACCAGCGATGCGCTGGTCGAGGTCAACGAGTCCATGGCGCAGATGTCGACAACGATTTCCAGAATTGCCGAAGCCAGTAAAGATCAGGCCACCGGTATTGCTAAAGTGAATGAAACGATGACGGAAATGGAAGCCGGTATTCAACAGAATGCCAGCTTGATTGAAGAAGCGGCTGCCGGGAGTCAGGACCTGATGAACCAGGCACAGGAGCTGTTGCAGTTGGTCAATGGTTTTACTGTAGATGAAGCGGTTGTCCGTCGTATTTCCAGGTTGCAGACATCCGATTTAGCAAGACAGTTTGAAAAGATGAAAGAAGCGCACCTGGCATGGAAAGGGAAAATCCGTGGGTTTGTTGATGGCATGGATATTGGCGTTACTTACGAAGCCGCAACCGATCATACGGCCTGTATTTTAGGGAAGTGGTATTACTCGGAAGGCCAGTCACTCATGAATTTGCCTTTGATGGAACAACTCGGTCAAGAGCATATGGAAATGCACCAGGGCATTAAAAAGGTCATGGACGCCAAAGCCATCGGAGATAAGGAAATGGTTGAAGAAGGATTGGATCAAGTTGATCGCCAGTCGGAAAAAGTGGTCACCATTCTGAACCAACTGGAAGATGAAGCGGTGTGAAAGTGCCGGTTATCAATTTGGATAGACGAAAGCCCCTAAGGTTCTCCTGAGGGCTTTTTTATTGCGACTTCAAGCTGATATTGGCTTCTTGAGCAAGCTCGCTGCGAACAGCAAGGTCGCAGTCAGGACAATTGAGGGGCCTGCTGGTGTATCCCAGGTCAAAGACCCCAGCAAACCAAAGATGACCGACAAGATGCCGAAGATAAAGCTTAAAGCCAGCATTTGCTCGGGAGATTTGGAAAATTTATGTGCAGTAGCGGCTGGGATAATCAACAAGGATGTGATTAGCAGGATGCCCACCACTTTGATTGCCAGGGCGATCAACAAGGCTAGCAGCAGAGTGTAAGAGAGTTGGATTTTTTTATAGGCGATGCCTTCAACTTGTGCCAGTTCGCTGTTGAGAGTGATGTTGAGTAAATTGTGCCACTGGTATCTGAAAAAGACCACTACAAGAACGGCCAGCAGCAACATCAAGCTGATGTCTAACTGGTTGATGCTGAGGATGTCGCCGAATAGGTAGCTCATGACATCGATCTGAATGTCGTTCTGGAAGCTCAGTAGAACCAAGCCCAGTGCCAGGGTGCTGTGTGCCAACAGGCCCAGCAGGGTGTCGGAG
>JAWVWZ010000166.1:0-3988 GCA_033723505.1 Hydrogenovibrio sp. | reverse complement strand
CTATGCACCGCACGATTTGAACTATCCCGGGTCTCATACCGACTTCAATACCCGACTGGAAGTGATGTTGCCGATTTGGAATGGCGGGCGTGTTTCCAGCTATCAGGAACAGGCTAAGGCGATGATTCAGGCTGCACAGCACGGCGACGAAGCGATGAAACAGTTTTTGACCTTCAATGTTTATCAAGCGTATGAAGGGGTCTATACGGCGAAAGCGTTCGTCAAGGTTTCCTTGCAAGCCGTCAAGGCCGCCAAGTCCTATGTCGAAACCACTCGAAATATGGTGCAACAGGGTATCGTCGTCAAAAGCGAGCTTCTCAGCGCCAATGTACATTTGTCTCAGGCATTGACGACTCTGGAAAAAGCTCGGACGCAAGAACAAATCGCGAAAGACAACTTAAGATCCTTGATGAACCTGGATGCGGATGCCGATTTGACCGTCGGGCCGAGAGAAGATGTAACCCTGCCTGCGGATTCGCTGCCGGAGTTGACCCAAATGGCATTGCATGCCAACCCTCAGATTGAAGCCACTCGAGAAGTGGCCAGGTCAAGCCGGGCGGCAGTCGATGCCAGCCGAGCGGACAACTATCCGAGTTTTAATGTGATGGCTCGTGGGGATACCCATGATCAGAATCTGGGGGTCAGTAGCAGTTCTTATACGGTAGCGGGCATCATGTCTTGGAAATTAACGGATTTTGGCGTGACTTCCAGCAAGATTGATCGTGCAAACGCTTTAGCCAATGAAAAACGTGCCGCTTTGCAGTCGAAAGAGAATCAGACGCGTCTGCAAGTCTTGAAGGCCTGGCGCTCGTTGCTGGTGGCGAAAAAACAATTCGAATCCAATCGTTTGGCGGTTGAGCAGGCGGAAGAAGCGCAAAAACTGATTATGAAACGCTACAGAAATGGTGTGGCGACCATGACGGAAGTGCTTGCCAGTCAGGCGCAGCTCGATAAGTCCAGAGCCGACTTGGTTCGCTCGAAATATGAAATCAATATCCAAAAAGCGACTTTACGCTTGGCGACGGGCACCATGACTTCCAAGCAGATATAAATGGTCGCTTGCCGGATTGAATGAATTGAATCAGAAATTTAAATTGAAAGGTGAAAACAATGAAAACGTTCTCTAAAGCAATTTTGCTTGGTTTTTTGGTGGCGGGTTTGGCTGCCTGTGAGTCCGAAAAAACTGCAGAGAAAACTGCGACCTATCAGACCATTCCTGTGGATGTTGAAACGGTCACGCTGGGAACCATTCCGTTGAAAGTCGTGGTGCCGGGATCGATTGTGCCTGACCAAAAAGCATTGATCGCATCCCGCCTGATGGGGTATATCAAGGACCTGAATGTCAAGGTGGGTCAGGCGGTGAAGCGTGGCGAACCCCTTTTCTCGATCGACTCATCGGATATCAAGAGCGGTATTCTCAAGGCGCGTTCCGGTTATCAGCAGGCACAGGCGGCATTAATGGATGCCAAACTCGACTATGATCGTTTCAAGCGTCTTTATGAAGACGAGTCCGTTTCCAAACAGCAATTCGATAAGATTAACCTGAAGTATAAAGTGGCGCAGGAAAATCTGGTGGCGGCCAAAACCAATCTTGAACAGGCCAAATCTCAGTTGCAGTATGCAAATGTGAAAGCGCCTTTCGATGGCGTTGTGGTTCAGAAAATGGCGGTTGCCGGAGATTTGGCAGCACCGGGTAATCCTGTGTTGGCATTGGAAAACCGTAGCTCTTTGAGTGTGCAGACGCAGGTTTCTCAGGATCTATATACGGTATTGCGTTTGGGCGATACGGCAACGGTCATGATCGACGGACAGAAAACGCCAGTCACAGGTACCATTTATACTCTGGTCAGTGCGGCGGATCCGAAAACCCGTACGCACACCGTTAAGTTAAGCCTGCCGTCTTATGTCGACGTCAACAGTGGGACTTTTGCACATGTCGGTTTCAAGCGTGGCGAACGTCAGACCATTATGGTGCCCGAAAAGGCCATTATTAATCGTTCCGGCATTCAGGGCGTATTTGTGGTTGAAGGCAACAAGGCTTATTTCCGGATGGTTCGACTGGGCGAGGTCATTGGTGATAAGGTTGAGATCAAAGCCGGACTGAATCTGGGGGATGTGATTGTTACCAGTCATAACCAAAGTTTATTGAATGAAGATCACCTGATTATTCGTAAAGAAGAGGGCAATCAGTCCGATCAAGGCGAAGCGAAGGCTTCACAGCAGGATAACGACGCTAAGGGGCTTTAATCATGTCTGAAAAGCAAAACCAGATATCCGAACAAGCATCGGCAGATAAGCTCAATATCGCCGGAAAGTTGGCGAAAATATTTATCCACTCGAAAATCACGATGATGATCATGATCGCCATTTTGTTGGCGGGTGTATTGTCTTATATGATTACGCCACGGGAGTATAACCCGCAAATCGTCGTGCCGGCGGCGAATATCATTGTGCCGAAGGGAGGCGCGACGCCGGAAGAAGTTCAGAATATGGTGGTGAAGCCCTTAGAGACCATTCTCAGCGCTTTGCCCGGTGTGGACCATACCTTTGGGTATGCCAGTGAAGATTTCGGTGTGGTGACCGTTCAGTTCAAGGTCGGGGAGAACCAGGTCGAAAGTCTGGTCAAGCTGTATAACCAGATTATGCAGAATATGGACAAGATGCCGCCGGATACTCAGCAACCGATCGTCAAGCCGATTAATGTCGATGATGTGCCGATTATGACCTTGGCGGTCACATCAGATGAATTGTCCGGTTATGATCTGAGGGATGTCTCTCTGAAACTGGTGGAAAATCTTCGAAATATTCCCGGAGTGTCCTTCACCAATGTTATTGGCGGTAAACAACGTGCCGTGAATGTTTGGCTGGATGCACAAAAGATTTCGTTGACCGGCATGTCTCTGGAACAAATCAGTAAGATGCTGGCCGGAAGCAATGTATCTTTGCCAGTGGGGGATCTGGTCAATCATAATAAGAACTACCCCGTGCGGGTCAACGGTTACTTGGGCGGCGCTAAAGATGTCGGTAATATTATTATCGGGATTGTCAAAGGCCAGCCGATTTACCTGAAAGACATCGCCAGAATCGAAGATGGTCCGATGGAAACCGATACCGATACGCGTATCGGTTATGGCATGGCCTCTTCGCATCACTCGAATGTCGAAAAGCCAGCAGTGACGATCTCCATTGCCAAGAAGCCCGGTACCAATGCGGTGACGGTCGCAGACGCGGTGCTGGCGAAGCTCGCCACGCTGAAAAAGAGTGTCCTGCCGGCAAATGTTCATATTGCGGTGACGCGTGATGACGGTAAGAAAGCGAATGCGGCGGTCAATTTATTGATGGAGCATCTGGCAATCGCAGTAGGTTCCGTGGTCGTGATTTTGATCCTGTTTCTAGGGTGGCGTGAAGCCGGGATTGTGACCTTGACCGTGCCTCTGATTTTATTTGTGGTGTTGTTTGTCGGGTATGTTTCCGGTCAGACCATCAACCGAATCACCCTCTTTGCATTGATCCTGTCTCTCGGACTCTTGGTGGATGCGGCCATTGTGGTCATTGAAAATATACATCGTCATATCCATGATGGTTTTGATCCGAAAAATTTTGACCAGGTGCTGATTCGGGCGACCAATGAGATCGGAAACCCGACCAATGTCGCGACCTTTGCCGTGATTCTGGCATTTATTCCAATGCTGTTCGTGACCGGCATGATGGGGCCATTTATGGCGCCGATTCCATTCAATGTGCCGGTGGCGATGATTGCGTCATTGGTGATCGCATATATTTTGGTGCCTTATGCCTCCTATCGCTTTTTAGGGAAGAAGGCGATCGCCGAGATGCAAGCTCGAGAGAGCCTGGAGTCTCATCATGTGCAAAAAGAAGACTGGATGCAAAAGTCTTACCAAAAGGCAATTGTTCCCTTGATCGAAAGTCGAACCAAGCGCAACATTTTTTTAGGCGTGGTTTTGGTGTCTTTGCTCGCGGCGATGCT
>JAWVWZ010000165.1:0-4015 GCA_033723505.1 Hydrogenovibrio sp. | reverse complement strand
TGAACGTACCTTTGATGTCCTTTATCAACCGGATATGGAAAAGAAATGGGTCGGAGCCATGCCAAGTGGTCGTTACGGATCGGTGGAAGACATGGGGATGGCGACAGCTTATCTGTTGTCAGATGCCACCGAATGGATGACTGGATCGGTTTTAACCCTTGATGGCGGGTTGATCGCCAGAGGGAATTTCCCTAGAAGAGACGATTGACCTTGAAGAGTTGAACAATAGCCGTGGATGATTGGCATTTTCTTTGCTTAATGAAATTCGATATAAGAAAAGCGTCAAAAAAAATGGACTGACATATGGAAAATTTTCTAAAGAAACTGACTTTAAAGCGTAAGATGCGATTTGGCTTTGGCGTGATTTGGGCTGTTCTGGCAATTATCACGATTCAAGCCGCCGTCAATCTATATATTGTCAGAGTGAATGTGAAAGAGGTTGTTGATACCAAGCAGCCGATCGCACTTCAGGCCAGTGAAATGTCAATGAATATGGAAAAAAGCATGAATGCGTTAAGCATGTTCATGTTGACCAATGATGATAAGTCACTGGCTTCTTATGAGAAAGGCATCGCGAATGCGAAAAATCTCCTTGACAGCCTTCAGTCCAAAGCAGGCGCCAAACTGACAGAAACCCAGCAAGCGGATATCGGAGCGATTCAAAAGTCCTTGGCGCAACTTCCGCCTTTGGTGAATGAAGTTAAATCTTTGCAGACCGACCGTAACAAGAAGTTTCCGGCATTTGAGTTCGTTAATAAGCATATGGTCAGTAAAGCTCAAGTCATCCAGCAACAAATCAGCCTGATGATCGACTCTGAACTGGCAGACTTGCAACCTCAGCGCAAGCCGATTCTTTCAACGCTATTGAAAATGCAGAAAGATTGGCTGACGGTGTTGAGCAGCATTCGCGGTTATGTCGCTTTCCGTACGGATGGGATGGCTTCGGATGCAGAAAACTATTTAAATCAAGTTGAAGCGAACATTGATAAATTAACTCAGCAAAAACAACTGGAGTTAACGCTTGAAGAAGAGGATGGACTGGATAAGATCAAGTCCGTTTATGTCGATTATCGCGAAAGTTTCATGCGACTGAAACAGATCCACCAAGGACCCAAGTGGCGAATGGATACTTGGGAAATGGAAAATAAAATCCAGCCATTGTTCAAATCCATCGAAGATCATTTGGCGTCTATCTCCGACAGTGCTATTGCAGATATGCAAAGTACAAGTCAATTGGTGGTCGATAGCACTTTAAGAAATCTGATTTTGTTGCTGAGTCTGTCCTTGGTCGGTCAGATGGTGGGCATGTTGATTTCGAGAAAAGTTACTTCTTCGGTAGTCAAACCGGTTGAAAACCTGGCGAAAGCGATGAAGAATATTTCACAAGGAGAAGGGGATTTAACCAAACGCTTGAAAGTGGAAGGTAGAGACGAACTGGCTGATCTGGCAGATTATTTCAACCAATTTATTTCCAAGATTCAGACGACGTTGAGCGAGGTCACGGAAACCGTGCATGAGCTGGAAGAAGCCTCTTCAGGTTTGTTGAAAGTGACCCACGAAACCAAAGCCGGCGTGGAGCAGCAAATGGAAGCGTCGGAAAAACTCAGCCAGTCAATGGTGATTATGGATGAAAAAGCGAAGAGCGTTGAGGATCACTCGCATAATACGTCCAACGCGACGGAACAAGCCGTCTCTCGTGTCAAAGAAAGCGGCACCGTGGTGAAAAGTGCCGCTGAAACCATTCAGTTGGTCTCCAATCGAATGGACGAGATCACTCAAGCTGTAATGCAGTTGAATAATGACAGTCAAACGATCAGTACGGTGATTAATGTAATTCGCGAAATTGCTGAACAGACCAATCTGTTGGCATTGAATGCAGCGATTGAAGCGGCACGTGCTGGCGATCAGGGGCGTGGTTTCGCTGTTGTCGCCGATGAAGTTCGAGGGCTAGCGCAAAGAACTCAGGAATCAACATTACAGATTGAATCAGTGATCGATAAGATTCGTAAGGCAACCGAAGAAACGGTTTCTGTGGTGGAACAGGGACAGGAGACCACCAAAGTCGGCTACGACTCGGTGATGAAAGTGCAGAAGGTGCTCAGCCCGGTTATTATTCTCATGGATGATATCAATAATATGAGTAATGAAATGCTGGCATCGGCACAGTCGCAGAATGTCCTCGTGCAAGAAGTGAATCAGAATATCAATCAGATTCATACGGTGACGTCCAATACCGTAGAGGGCGCTGTGAACACCGAGTCTTCGGGGAACCATCTGCAACAGTTGGCTGACAAACTGGAAAAACTGGTGCACCAGTTCAAAATCTAGCTCGACGACAAAAGGGTTCTCTGAAAGAAAACTGCCTGCGGGCAGTTTTTTTATTTAGGGGTATTAAGTATATTAATTTATCTATTGCCCGCGATTTGCTAGACTTATGTTTTTCAATTTGGATGTGATCACACGCTCTTATGTGGACTTACCCTTCAATGGATCCGGTGGCTATCGCACTCGGTCCGATTCAAATTCACTGGTACGGCTTGATGTATTTGGCCGGCTTTTTGACCTTTTGGCTTTACGGCTCCTTCCTTTCAAATAAAAAACAACACTGGAATAAGGACCTAGTCAGCGACTTTCTTTTTTACGGTGCGCTGGGCGTGATTTTAGGCGGTAGAATCGGGTATATCCTGTTTTATGATTTGCCGCATTATCTGGAGCATCCTCTGGATATGCTTGAAGTCTGGAAAGGTGGCATGTCCTTCCATGGCGGCTTGCTTGGGGTGATTTTAGCCATTTTCTGGTTTGCACGTTACAAGATGAAGGTGTCGGTGTTTGTTGTTTCAGATTTTGTCGCGCCACTGGTTCCCCTTGGCTTGTTCTTCGGCAGGATCGGTAATTTCATCAACGGTGAGCTTTGGGGAAAAATGGCTTCAAATCCGGATTCTGTTTTTGCGATGAAGGTTTATGATGCCGCTTTGAATCAAGTCGTTGCAAAGTATCCGACACAACTATTGGAAGCCTTTTTGGAGGGCGTGGTGTTGTTTATTATCCTGGCGATCTACAGCCGCTCGCAAAGACCATTGGGTGCTGTTTCCGGTATGTTCTTGGGATTCTATGGCGTATTCAGGTTTTATGTCGAGTTTTATCGTGTGCCGGATGTGCAGCTGGGTTACCTGATGTGGGACTGGCTGACAATGGGGCAGGTTCTGTCTTTGCCGATGATTCTGATCGGTTTTGGATTGGTAGCCTGGGCCTATCGCCGCGATAAAACAATTGATTCATCACAATCTCATTCATAAACAGCAAACATTCGGATTTTTTCATGAAGCAATATTTAGATTTACTCCAGCATATTATTGATACTGGTTACGATAAAGGGGATCGAACCGGTACGGGGACCCGATCCGTTTTCGGTTATCAAATGCGGTTTGACCTCCAGCAAGGGTTTCCGTTGGTGACGACGAAAAAGCTTCATTTAAAGTCGATTATTTATGAGCTACTGTGGTTCTTAAAAGGCGATACCAATAATCGTTATCTACAAGAAAATGGCGTTCGTATTTGGGATGAGTGGGCAACGGAAACGGGAGATCTCGGGCCGTTATATGGTAAACAATGGGTTGCCTGGGAAAAGCCTAACGGCGAAACCATTAATCAGATTGAAGAAGTGGTTCATACGCTCAAGCACAACCCGAATAGCCGTAGAATGATCGTTTCCGCTTGGAACCCGGCAGACTTACCGGATGAAAGCCTTTCGCCGCAGGAGAACGTCAAGCAAGGTCGGATGGCACTGGCCACCTGTCATGCCTTTTTTCAGTTTTACGTTGCTGACGGCAAGCTTTCCTGCCAACTTTATCAACGCAGTGCGGATACATTCCTAGGCGTACCATTCAATATTGCCAGTTATGCCTTATTGACCCATATGATTGCACAGCAAACCGATTTGGAGGTGGGGGATTTTATTTGGACAGGAGGGGATGTTCACCTGTATAACAACACCCTGGATCAAGCGAAGTTGCAG
>JAWVWZ010000164.1:0-4025 GCA_033723505.1 Hydrogenovibrio sp. | reverse complement strand
GCCAGAACATTGGCATCACTGTCACTGTTTAGGGCGCGAATCAAAGCCCCCCAGCCTTTATAATCGGTGCTGATCTGTCCTACTGCGGCAGACGCTCCCATTCCGATGGCATTTGCTTGCGCCGCCGGGTTGCCGGTATTGGCGATAATGGTCGGCAAGGTGCCGGAGAAGTTGATGACGCCGACGCCATTTGGACCGTTGGCGACCCAGTCGACACCCAGTTCGGCCTGCTTGGATTCGGTTACTTCCACCAGAATGGCCTCAATCAACACTTGTGCACGACGAATATCGAGTTGCTTGATGACGCCTTTTAATGCCTGGGTGACTTGCGGAGGGGCGCTGATAATAATGGCATTGGTCCGTTCATCGGCCTCGATGCTGACTTTTTCGTTCAAATTCTTTTTGGTCAGATTGACCGGCGGGGGCGTCGCTGCGGCTTTCCCATCCGAGGTTGCCTGAACGGAGGGCTTATTGTTGATTAATGAGCGGCTGGCCGACAGTTTTTGCAGAATCGGCACCAGGTTTTCCGCCTTGGAATAGTGCAGATAGACGACAGCGGCACCGCCTTTTGAGGTCAAGGGCGTATCGAGTTTTGAGATCAGGCTTTTTACCGCACGGCGTTGTTGTGCATCCCCCGATAGAATGATCTGGTTGGTGCGTTCATCAAAGTCAACTTTGACGTCTTTTCCATAGGGGCTTTTCGGCAAAACGCCTTTCAGAGTCTGAACAATATCTTCCGCCGAGCCGTTATGGATTGAGACAACGTCGAACCCAAGTGCGGGATCGACATCAACGCGTTTAAGAATGGTTTTGATGCGTTTGACATTCGATCGGGTGTCGGTGACGATCAGTCGGTTACTGGATTCCAGTGCAACCAGATGACCCTCTCGAGCCACCAGCGGGCGTAAAATGGCGACCAGCTTCAATGCGGACACATGTTTAACGGTCAATACTTCGGTGATCCAAGCGTCGGCATCCGGTGTCCCTTGCGTGTTTTTTTGATCGAAAGCAACCTGATCCCGTGCCGTGTTGGCCGGGATGATCCGGATTGCTGTCGGCCCAGGAATCGCCACATAGCCATGTACGCGTAAAATGGACAACAGGGTTTCGTAAAGCGCGTCCGCCGGCATGGGCTCCGGTGCAATCAAGGTCACTTTGCCTTTGACCCGTGGGTCGATAATGAAGTTCTTGTCCGTCAGTTTGGCGACGGCCTCAATCACCGTTCGAATATCGACATTCTGAAAATTCTGTTTTAACGAAACCGGCGTGTCATCTTTTGACGTGGCAGCCTGAACGACAGGTTGGGGCACAATCACCAATAGGGCGGCAAGACACAGCGCCGAGTAAAAACCTCGGCCGGCATTTTTCAAATAATGAGTGCGGTGTATATATGAATTCATAAACAAAGCGTCTGCCTTTTTATTGTTTTAAATGGTTTGACGAATGCGCTGCAAGTCAGTCCAGTTGATTTAAATCGACTTGAAGCTCTTGCGTCTGACCTTTTCGGTTGATCGTGAATGCAAAAGTATCTTTCGATAAAAATGTCTGCCAGTTCGCCGGATTTTTAATGATGTCATTCACCGGTTGTCCGTTGATTTGCGTCACGATATCGCCGTTTTCAAATCCCATTTTGTTGAAAAGGGATGCCTGTTGCGTCGGCCAGACTTTGATGCCGCTGATTCTGCCTTGAGTGCTCTGTATTTCAAAGCGTACAAACTGGGTAATGGCCGCTGGAGAACGACGAACCAAGTTGGCGGCTGTCTGGAGACTGATGGCGCCTTTTCCGTTGTTAACGCCATTATGAAGGGAGTTTGCTGTATTTGTCGAGAGTAAATCCTGATCATGGCTTTCCAGAATGAGCTTTTCCTTGATGCCATTATTGGAGATCACCGCCTGATTGTCTCTGACCTGTAGCAGAATCACGCCGGGTTGAATATGCTCGCCTTCGAATACCGCTACGCTTTCCCCCGGTTTTTGAATCAACGCCACATTACGTTTTCCGGTTTCAATCACGCCCACCAGTTTCAAGTTCAGGCGGGTCGTATGAATCGAGGTCAAATCGAGGGCAGGTTGGTTTTGAGTCTCTGAGGCGTCAGGTTTCCCGAAAATATAGCTGGTATGGCTGGAGTCTGCGATTTGTGTCTGTATTGGCGCGAGTTTGGGAAGTTGAATCGGGGCAGGTGGATTCAACTGTTGTGCAATCAACGCCCCCAACGTCCAGACGAAATAGAGCCCAAGCAAAAGGGCGACTCCGTTAGCGGTTGATTGTCGCGCCAAAAAAGCGCCCAAAAAGCCGAATGAATCCTTGAGTTTGTTTTGCACCAAAAATCGGCCTCGTATTTAAGAGGAAAAATCTGTGCCCGTAAAGACAAACTGCTTGAGTCGCTTTACTGTTGCGCCAGTTCCATTATAAGGAATGTTTTCTGATCAATGCAAAAGAATTCGGATTGAGAAAAGACCTGATTTAAGGTTGGCTTAAGTTTCATGTCGTTTAATGAAAATGTCATTTTTGCCGATTAATATTAGGAGTATGATGTAATCATACAAACACGACATGTTACCAAGGAGGTATCTATGAAAACGCTTAATGCTAGCATTCGGGCGATGTTTATAGTCACAGGGATTGTAAGTTTAACGGCCTGTAACACAGGAGGGACTTCCGGATCGACTTCTACGGGAACCTTTGTCGACAGTGCTGTCGCCGGGGTTTCTTATAAAACGGATACCCATAGTGGAAAAACCGATGCGAACGGTCAATATCACTATGAACCGGGTGAAACGGTCACCTTCTCCATCGGGGGAGTGACTTTACCTTCTGTAACCGCGAAATCCGTGGTCACGCCCTTCGATATGGCCAGTAGTTCATCGGATACGAAAACGCCATTGAATATCGGTCTATTATTGCAGTCCTACGATAAAGACGGTGATCCCTCCAATGGGATTGAAATTACTGATGCGGTCGAGAAAGAGCTGGAAAACGTCACTCTGGGCAAAGCTGAGTTGAGTTCTTACGATACCAATACTTTCAAATCCATGTTCACCGGGTCTCTGGCACCGAGTAGCTGGAAAACCGATTCGGAAGTCGAACATCACTTGGAAAATGCGGATGGTATTGTCGGAAGTTGGATCCTGAAGTCTGCCAGTGCGTCCGGTTTGGTTTATCTAAGAATCACGACGGGCGGGCAGTATCTGCTTTTGAGCGATCAAACTGGCACTTCGAATGATGTGTTGCAAGCCGGTACTTATACTGTCGATCGAACCAATGAAACCATTACCTTCACAAAAGTGACGGGAACGGCTTCAACCTCTTTGGTTTCGGGGACTGCTTATCATTATTCGGATTCAGACGATTTGGATGAGTTGGAACTGACCTTGTCGGACGGTGAAACAAAATTCAAGCGACTGGTTTCCCTGAAAAGTCAGGCAAAAACGGCGGATGCTTTGAACGGCGCCTGGAAATTCGATAAAACCGGGAGTATCACCCACGATAAACTGGCGGTTTTTAATAAGGACGGCAGTTATGAGGTCTTTTCGCTGGAAGGCGACAGCACAACCGGAGCGGTGATCTATGAGAAAGGCTCCTATACAATTACACCCGGATCAACGTCGACGACCGGAGCGTTCAGTTTTACCGCGGATTCGACCAATCCGCTGGACGACGGAGCCAAAGGTTTCAGTGGTACGTCGTTAAATCAATATGCTGTCAGCGGGTCGACCCTGACTTTGTCAGTTTCAGGAAGCAATGCGGTGACCTTAACCAAAATGCTGCCTTATTAAGTCAAGGCTTTCTCAATAAAAAAATCCCTCCTCGCGAGGGATTTTTTTTGTCTGAACACTCAGGAAGAGAAATCTGCCAGGCGGGGGGAGAGGAGGTTTATCACGGCCTCCATGTCTAAATGTTGTTCAATGGCATCGGCCAGTTGATTGAGTTGGGTTTCCCGATGATGGGAGAGATCGAATTCATCTGTCAAAGCGAACTCCGAAGCCCCGGCCCAGTGTAATAAGGCATTTAAAGTCTCAGGCTC
>JAWVWZ010000163.1:0-4036 GCA_033723505.1 Hydrogenovibrio sp. | reverse complement strand
TCAATGAATCTGACGGCCATTGAAGAGCTGCAACAGCAGTTCGATGGCCTGGAGATGGTGATTATCGAGTCGGGGGGCGATAACTTGAGCGCAACCTTCAGTCCGGAATTATCCGATTTGACGCTTTATGTGATTGATGTGTCAGCGGGAGATAAGCTGCCGAGAAAAGGGGGGCCGGGCATTACGCAATCGGATTTGCTGATCATAAATAAAATCGATTTGGCGCCGTATGTCGGTGCGGACCTGTCGGTCATGGACAGAGATACCAAAATCCAACGCGGGGATAAGCCTTACGTGTTTTCAAATTTGAAAACTCAGGAAGGGTTGGATCAGATCGTCTCGTTCATCGTAGATAAGGGAATGTTGTAACTCATGGAAGTCGGTTTGCTGGTTCTCTTTTGGTATGGTGTGTTGCATGCTTTCGGCCCGGATCACCTGACCGCCATTGCGGACTTCTCGATCGGGCGTCAGCGCAAAAAAGTCATGTTGGTAACCCTCGGATTTGCGATCGGCCATGGTGTCAGTCTGTATCTTTTTGCATTGCTGTTGACCAAGTTTGCGATTCCGGCCGATTGGCTGGCGTATGGAGATGTGCTGGCGTCGAGTGTCATTATGCTAATGGGAGGGTACTTGCTTTTTCTGGCCTTGACAGACCGGATTCATGTCGCCAGGCATACGCATCTCGGCAAAGAGCATATTCATATCTGGTTCGGTCGAGAGCAGCATTCCCATATTAAAGGCGGATTCGCTTCCTGGGTGTCTGCGTCGGCAACCATGGGACTGCTGATGGGGATGGGCGGCGCGCGCGGGATGTTGGTGACGTTGTCTGTGTTATCCCATCAGGCGGTCAGTGGTTGGATGGTGTTGAGTTTTACGCTTGGCGTGGCTTTGGTTTTCTTGCTTTTTGGTGGTGGAATCGCTTTGCTGAATCAGCGATTAATGGCATCGGATCGAATGCTTAAAGGGGCTTTTGCTTTGGCAGGCGGGATTTCCTGCTTTGTTGGTGGGCAGATGTTATGGTAGATCCTTTAAGTAGTTAATAAAAAAGCAGCCTGGAGCTGCTTTTTTATTGGCGCATCCTTAAAGAAGGGTGCGGTTTGATTGAGCTTGGTTACAGCTTACAGGCGCCGCCTGCGCATCCGTCATCTTCCTCGGCATCTTTGGCACCGTCACGGGTGTTGTGATAATACAAGGTTTTCAGTCCCATCTTGTAAGCATAAAGAATGTCTTGCAGGATTTGCTTGATCGGGACTCTCTCGTCTTCAAATTTTGCCGGATCATAGTTGGTGTTGGCGGAAATTGCCTGGTCGACAAACTTCTGCATGATCCCGACCAGTTGAAGATAGCCTTTATTGTCCGGGATGTGCCATAGGAGTTCGTAGTCGTCACGGAATTCCTTAAACCCTGGAACAACTTGTTTCAATATACCGTCTTTAGACGCTTTGACTGAAACATAGCCACGTGGCGGCTCGATCCCGTTGGTTGAGTTGGTGATCTGTGATGACGTTTCACAAGGCATCAGCGCCGTCAGCGTCGAGTTTCTCAAACCATGTGTCTGGATCTCCGATCTCAGTGCTTCCCAATCATAATGAAGCGGTTCGTCACAAACCTCATTCAAGTCGTCCTTGTAGGTATCGATCGGCAGAATGCCCTGAGCATATTTGGTGTCCTCAAACTGACTGCATTTGCCCTGTTCCTTGGCAAGATTCAGAGAGGCGTTCAGCAGATAATACTGGATTGCTTCGAATGTGCGGTGTACCAATCCATTAGCGGAACCATCCGAATATTTAACATGGTTTTTGGCCAGATAATATGCCAGGTTGGTCACGCCTACCCCAAGGGTTCTTCTGCCCAAGCTGGCTTTTTTCGCCGCGACGACCGGGTAGTCTTGATAATCAAGCAGGCTGTCCAGCGCGCGAACAATCAGGTCGGAAAGTTCTTCAAGTTCATCCAGATTGTTCAGTGCGCCAAGGTTGAAGGCTGACAGCGTACAAAGTGCGATTTCACCGTTCGGATCATCTGCCGAGTTCAGTGGGTGTGTCGGCAAGGTGATTTCAAGACACAGATTGGATTGATGAATCGGCGCTTTCTTAGGGTCGAAAGAACTGTGGGTATTGGAATGATCCACGTTCTGGATATAGATTCGACCGGTCTGCGCACGTTCTTGAGCGACAATCGACAAGAGTTCCAATGCTTTGATCTTCTTTTTACGAATGCTGTCGTCGGCTTCATAAATCTTGTAAAGACGCTCGAATTCTTCCTGATCGTTGAAGAAGGCATCATAAAGTCCCGGAACGTCGGATGGGCTGAAAAGGGTGATGTCGCCGCCATCAATCATGCGTTGATACATCAGTCGGTTCATCTGGACGCCATAATCCAAGTGACGGGCACGGTTCTCTTCGACGCCTCGGTTATTTTTCAATACCACCAGCGATTCGACTTCCAAGTGCCAGACAGGGTAGAACAGAGTGGCTGCACCACCGCGGACACCACCTTGAGAACAGGACTTGACTGCAGTTTGGAAGTGTTTGATAAATGGAATCATTCCCGTGTGATAGGCTTCCCCATGACGGATTTCCGAACCAAGTGCCCGAATGCGCCCCACGTTGACCCCGATTCCGGCACGCTGGGAAACGTATTTGACGATTGAAGATGACGTCGCGTTGATGGAGTCCAGAGAGTCACCACATTCGATTAGGACGCAGGAGCTGAATTGGCGAGTCGGTGTTCTGACGCCGGACATGATCGGCGTCGGCAACGACAGTTTGAATTCCGAAGCGGCATCGTAAAAACGTTTGATGTAGTCAAGTCGGGTTTTGCCGGCTTCCGCTTCATTTGGATAGTGGGAAAACAGGCTCATCGGAATCAGCATATAAATGAACTGCGGACTTTCGAAAATCTCACCGGTCACTCGGTTCTGGACCAGATACTTCCCTTCCAACTGTTTGACGGCAGCATAACTGAACGTCATGTCACGTTCATGTTTGATGTATTCATCCAGCTCATCGAACTCGGCCTTGGTGTAGTCTTCCAGAAGCTGGGCGTCGTACATGCCTTTGCGCACCATCTTGTTGACGTGTTCAAACAATGTCGGCGGGGTAAAACGTCCGAAGGCTTTTTTCCTTAAGTGGAAAATCGCCAGACGCGCCGCAAGATGCTGATAGTCGGGGGAAGATTCCGAAATCAGGTCTGCTGCCGATTTGATGATGGTTTCATGGATGTCGGAACTGCGGATACCGTCATAGAACTGGATATGGGATTTTAACTCCACTTCCGACACCGAGACGTTCTCCAGGCCTTCGGCAGCCCAGGTGATGACTCGATGAATTTTCTCTAAATCGATGGGTTCTTTCGTTCCGTTGCGCTTAGTGACAAGTAAGTTTTCGTTCGACATGGCTACATTCTTCAATAAATTCAGGGGGTTAATAAAAACTGTCAATTTTTGTCGTTAAGTGTGCGATCTATTTTGGCTTGTGAAACTCGATTGTTCCACTATATATGGTTTTGTTTTTAACAGCTCTACGCAAAATATAGTGGAAAGTGTGATTTGATGCAATAGAAACAATCGGCTTTTTTTATTAAAGTTTTTTACCGCTAAAATGAAAAAAATTAATGCCGAAAAAGCTTGCAAAAAAACCATTTCAGAGAGTGCTTATATTGAAACGAAAGAGGATTTAAATATCGTTAAAAATGAACAGCGAAAGTGCAGGTTGACAAGACAGGTTTAAGTGTCCGTTTCAAGAAGAGTATATATTTAAGTTGAAAAATGGTTTTCAAAGAAATTGTGATCAGCGCGGCAGCAGGGGGTTGTCAAATAAACTGTTGTAAAAAAACTACACTTTTAATTTTTGTTGTTTTTTTCTTAAAAAAAGTTGCGCGATAAAATAAAACTCAATATAGTTGCTCTCAAGTTCACGGACTCGTGAGCATGTATAACTAACTATTATAGGTACGAAATGATGAAAAAGAATATTATCGCTCTAGCAGTTGCTTCTGCTATCGCTGCGCCAGTTGCTATGGCTGACGCTCCTACAGT
>JAWVWZ010000162.1:0-4036 GCA_033723505.1 Hydrogenovibrio sp. | reverse complement strand
CTCCGGGCATCAGCGGGCTGGAAACCCTCTTGCCACTGACCTTGAAACTGGTCGAGGAAGGCGTGCTTGAATTGAGCGAAGCCATCGCCAAGGTCACCAGCCATCCGGCAGACATCATTGGCATCCGCAACGGCAGTCTGACCGAAGGTAACTCTGCCGATTTCTGTATCTTCGATCCGGAAAGAAACTGGACCCTGAACCGAGGGGAGATGGTCAGCGAAGGCGACAATTCTCCATTCAGTGGCTGGGAATTCAACGGAGCAGTTGAAGCGACCTACTTCCAGGGACGCCCGGTTTACCAAAACAACGAAGTTTGACGTCCAGAATGGAGTGGGTCTCCCAATCGGCACAAGCAGGCGGTTATTGGCAAGTCGTTTTCGAACAGGCCCAGCCGTCAATTTTGCCGATCGGCTACCGTCTCCAATCGGGCACCGCGGACCTTGCCTTGTTCCAACAAAGCGGTAACCGATGTCTGTTCCTCAGCAAACACGAAGTTTCCCCGGCCGAAACCTTCACGCCCGTTTTGCCAGAAACATCCCCCGCCTGGCAGATTTCATCTGAACACGAGCCGACTTTACCGACTGACCGAACTTTTTTACTGCTGGGTTCCGACCTCTCGATCGCCCGCGTATTTCATTTCGTGCAAACCTATGGCGCCAGTCATCACCTGGTGGCACTTCTACACACCAGCGATCACTTTCCGTTCCAGGTCAAACCGGCGCAATTTCTGTTCGACGGATTTCCGGCCGAGGCCATTGGCGCCTGCCCGTTATTGGAAGACTGGAAAACTCTGAACCGGCTTTGTTCCGACAGCGGTCAACCCGGATGCTATGAAGGCAGTCTAGAGGCCTTGTTTGAAGAATGGTCCGTACCAAAAGAATGGGAAATCATTGATTTAAGAAGGGATTGATTTAAAAAATCGCTAAATGACAACGATTTGTCGCGTTTAGATAAGAATATATTAATATAATTATATATTATACGTACATGACATCGCCCAGGCCTTGTCTTAAACATGTCTTTTCATGTTTACACCTCCTTAGTTAGCCCTCCTTAGAGGGCCTTTTTTTAAGCGATATTCAATCTTTTTCCCGATCCAGTGTCGGCTTCAGATCATCCAAATAATGGCTGTCTACCTGTCCTGCAAGCTGTTTCAGTTCTTTGGCTAAAGTGTTCACCTTTTCCGAAATCTCATGTCGGGCCTGAGAATCAATCACCCCCAGGGCGGCGGCAATCAAAGTTTCCAGCTCTTGAAAATGCTCTTCGGTGATCTCTTCAACCACCTGAGTTTCCAGCATTCTTTTAAAGCGGTTCACCACTTCTCTTGCATGTCTTTCATAATGCATGGATTAATCCTCCTTAAAGACCCCTTCACCGGAACTGACCAATAAGGGATCATTTCCGCCGATGGCATCTTCATCTTTTTCGTCATACTCGAAGCTGTTCAAAATAAACTTCATCGCCTCCAGTCGCGCTCTTTTTTTATCGTTGGATTTCACGACTGTCCAGGGCGCTTCCGTGGTATTGGTATAGAAAAACATGTCCTCTTTGGCTTTGGTGTAATCGTCCCAGCGATCCAAAGACGCCAAATCCATCGGACTGAGTTTCCATTGTTTCAGTGGATCGGTCTTACGGGCATTGAAACGACGCAACTGCTCTTGCTGTCCGACTGAAAACCAAAATTTAATCAAATGAATACCATCGGCTACCAACATTCTTTCCAGTTCCGGTGCCTGATGCATGAACTGGGTATATTCCGGCGGCGTACAAAACCCCATCACCCTTTCAACACCGGCTCGGTTATACCAGGAACGGTCAAACAGCACGATTTCTCCCTGAGTGGGAAAGTGCTCGATATACCGCTGAAAATACCATTGCCCGCGCTCGTTATCGCTCGGTTTATCCAAAGCCACTACTCGGGCACCACGAGGGTTCAGGTGTTCCATCACCCGTTTAATGGTTCCCCCTTTCCCGGCGGCGTCCCGTCCTTCGAAAACGATAATCACCCGCTGCCCCTGCTGTTTCACCCAACGCTGCAATTTGAGCAGCTCAATCTGTAATATCCTTTTCTTTTTGACATAGTCATCCATTTTCATCTTGTCGGAATAGGGATAACTGACATCGCTGGATTGTATTTTCTTCATAAGCCCTGGATCACTCCTTGAATTCGCCCTGTCGGCTGAGCAGGTTCAGACAATTTCCTCAATTTCATTGTACGCCTGTATAATGAGGAACCAAAAGAAAAAAAACGTATCTCTAACATAAGCCTTTTTTATTAGAAATGACTGATATGACAGCACATTCAACACAACTCGCCGAGCGCTACCGCGCCGTTCTGGAACGTATTCGCAAAGCGGACACACAGGCCCGGGTGTCTTTGCTGGCGGTCAGCAAAACCAAGCCAATCGAAGACATCAATCAACTCGCAGAATTGGGGCAACGAGCATTCGGCGAAAACTATCTGCAGGAAGCACTGGAAAAGATCGAACAACGTCCGGATCTGGAGTGGCATTTTATCGGGCCGATCCAATCAAATAAGACCAAGCCGATTGCCGAGCACTTCAATTTTGTCCACAGTGTCGATCGCTTTAAGATTGCCCGTCGCCTCAGTCAGCAACGGCCTGACACCTTGCCGCCGTTAAAAATTTTGTTGGAAGTGAATATCAGCGGGGAAGACAGTAAGTCCGGCTTTTCGCCACAAGAAGTGCTTGACCTCGCGCCGGAAATTGCCGCTTTGCCGAACCTTGAGCTGCGCGGACTGATGGCCATTCCTCAAAGGGAAACCGATCCGGAAAAACAAAGAGCCCCTTTCAGACAACTGAGACAACTGTTGGAAAAACTGAGGGACCGATTGCCGAACGAACAGTTGGACACGCTGTCGATGGGCATGTCTGCTGACCTGGAGGCTGCGATTGAAGAAGGCGCGACCATTGTGCGCATCGGCACCGATATTTTCGGTGCCCGGGATTATGGCCAGTCCTGAAAACAAAAAAGCCGGAAGAGCGATGCTTTTCCGGCTGAATCACAAATCAGTCTCTACCCTAACTAGGCGGTGACGCTTGCCTCCCCCTGACT
The DNA here is from genome assembly GCA_033723505.1 of Hydrogenovibrio sp. Lineage (GTDB taxonomy): Bacteria > Pseudomonadota > Gammaproteobacteria > Thiomicrospirales > Thiomicrospiraceae > Hydrogenovibrio. The sequence continues at coordinate 961 of JAWVWZ010000162.1, read as the reverse complement.
GGCAGTTTTTTCAACAGGCGCAGATGCTGTCGACACTTCCCCGACTGGCTTCATCGTCACCGGATCCAACGGCACGCCTTTGACCAACAAATTATGTAATTTATTGATTCTTTCCAGCCATGCCGGCTGATCCCCTTCTTTCGGGAAACGCGTCGCAATCACTGCAGCCAAAACGCTTTCCGTGACATTTCTGGCATTTTTGAACTGCTTATCGATATCATCGATGACATTTTGAATCCGATTCAAGTAAGCTGGCAAGACGTTCAGGTTGACCTCCTGCGTCTTGGGCTGTGCCGTCGTTTGTGCAACCTGCTGATAAGCTGCTGCTTTCTGATATGCGGTCACATGGGTTTCAGTTTTCTGCAGATTCAGTTCCACATTTTTCAATTGACTGAAGTCGATTTTCATCTCAGTCGCTTTCTGGAAAGCTTTTTCGACATTGCCCTGATAGAAATGGTTAGCCAATTGATCAACCTGTTTGAATAGGTTGAAAACTGCCTTCAACTCATCTTTGTTCAAATCACCGTTAACGGAAAAACCAAAGCGCTCTTCAAACTGGGTCGCCTGTAACTGCGATGTACTTTCGAAATATTTTGCTCCGGTCGGGCCTTGTTCGGCAGACTGCTGTTTCTCGTAGCTTTGATAAGCCGAATAAAGCTGGCGAAAGTCGACACTGATCTGATCCCCTTCCTGGGTGGTCAGGTTAAGTCTCATCGTTTGACTATAGCTGTAAGCTGACTGCATCTTCTCGACCGACGATGCCTTGACGGCCTGTGCAGAGGGCGTAAAGATATCCGTTTGCAACAACGGAGGGGTCGGTTGTTTCAAAAGCTGTGCGTTAGGATTCGACCCGTTAGCCAACAGGCTGTTCAGTGCCGAGGTTTCTGATTGCCGGCCTGTCGTGAGCAAATCCGTCATACCGCCTGTTGATGGAAGGATTGAACTTGACATGATTTTTCCT
>JAWVWZ010000161.1:0-4059 GCA_033723505.1 Hydrogenovibrio sp. | reverse complement strand
GGAATCTCTGTTCGAGCGAATCGACCGCAAAGACATTCTTCTGCACCATCCTTATGAGTCTTTCGCTCCGGTAATCGAACTCTTGCAGCAAGCGTCAAAAGATCCAGATGTGCTGGCCATCCGCATGACGCTCTATCGCACAGGAGAAAAGTCCGCCATTATCGATGCGCTTGAAAAAGCCGCTCGTTCGGGCAAGGAAGTCACTGCGGTGGTGGAACTGCGGGCACGCTTCGACGAAGACAACAATATCATTCAGGCCAACCGGCTTCAGGATGCGGGGGTGAATGTCGTTTATGGCGTGGTCGGCTATAAAACCCATGCCAAAATGATTCTGATTGTCCGCCGGGTAGAAGGTCAATTGAAGCAATATGTCCATCTGGGCACCGGGAACTATCATCACATCACTTCGCGTTTCTATACCGATTTCGGTTTGATGACCGCGAACCCGAAACTCAGCCGAGACGTTGCCAAGGTTTTCCAACAGTTGACCAGTCTGGGCGATACCAAAAACCTGGAATTGCTGCTTCAATCCCCGTTTACACTGCACTCCGGCATGCTCGAGCGCATTGAACGCGAAGCTGACAATGCGCGCAGGGGCAGGCCGGCACGCATTATCGCTAAGATGAACGGCCTGGAAGAAAAGACGATCATCGATGCGCTTTACGAAGCTTCTCAGGCCGGTGTCAAAATCGATTTGATCGTACGAGGCATCTGCAGTCTGCGTCCGGGCGTCCCAGGCTTGTCGGAAAATATTACCGTCACCGGAATTGTCGGACGTTTCCTTGAACACCATCGTGTCTATTATTTCCAAAATAGCAGTGGGGAGCCTGAGCTCTTCTGTTCAAGTGCCGACTGGATGCGCCGAAACCTGCTTTCCAGAGTGGAAACCTGCTTCCCGATCACCGACAAAGATCATTTCCAGCGCGTTTACACTGAAGGGCTGGCGATTTACCTGGAAGACAACGTCGGCGCCTGGATACTTCAACCGGACGGCTCTTACATCAAGAAGCCCTGCGGCGAAGATGAAGTGCCGTTTTCGGCACAACAATGGTTGATGGATAAATACTCAGACGAAAGCTAGAACCGTCGCAACCTGTTGAAAGACCCGAAGGTTCTCACTTATGAAAGCTTTCGGGTCGCTCGACTCTATCTAAATTTCGCCGGTTTCTTCAGCAACCCCTTTGAAAAAAACGTAGAATAGCCTTTATTTGCAAGCTTAAAGAATTCATGTCTCTCGCCAATTTGAAATTACCGAAAATGCAATCTTCCGATCCGACCGACACACAGGATCAAAAGCTCTATGCCGCGATCGACCTGGGCTCTAACAGTTTCCATATGATCATCGCCCGAGATGTGCATGGGCAAATGCAAGTCGTCGATAAACACAAGGAAATGGTTCGACTCCGTTCCGGCCTCGATAAAGACGGTTATCTGACCAAAGAGGCCTTTCAAAGCGGTATTGAATGTCTCGAACGCTTCGGTCAGCTATTGAAAAACTTTCCGGAAAGCCGGGTCAGAACAGTCGGCACCAACACGCTCAGAAACGCGCGCAACAGCAAGGAGTTTCTTAAACAGGCTCGCAAAGCACTGGGGCATGAAATTCAAATCATCGCCGGCCAGGAAGAGGCTCGCCTGATTTACCTAGGGGTCAGCCATGGTTTACCGAGCAACGACGAACAAAGACTGGTGATGGACATCGGCGGCGGCAGCACCGAATACATCATTGGCAGAGGGTTTGAACAGCAACACCTGACCAGTACCGAAATGGGATGTGTCAGTATCACGCAGTATTTTTTCGCCGACGGCGAGATCCATGACACCAATATGGCCAAAGCCATCAATCACTGCCGATTGATTCTTCGTCCGCACCATATGAAACTGACCAACCTCGGCTGGGAAACCGTGATCGGCGCTTCGGGAAGCATTAAGGCCATCGGCAGTATTTTGCAGGAGAATGGTTGGACCGAAGGAGAAATCACTCTGGAAGGCATGGAAACCCTGCAAAGCCACTTGGTTGAAGCAGGCTCGGTTCACCAGGCCATCGAGTCCGGGTTGAAAGGTATCAAGGAAGAGCGCATCCCGGTTTTGATTGGCGGGCTGGCCATTCTGATTGCCACCTTCAAAGAACTGTCGATCGCACAAATGCTCGTGTCGGCCAATGCCTTGAGAGAAGGATTGATCTTCGATACGCTCGGACGTCTGTATGCTTCGGATGTCCGTGAAACCAGTGTCACCAGCATGCAAACCTGGCTGAAAATCGACCTGCAACAAGCACAGAGAATCTCCGACACCGCCTTGGCATTTTACCATCAGGTCCAGGCCATCTGGGACCTGGACGACGACAGCTACTCCTACCCGAAACTGCTCAATTGGGCGGCGCAATTACATGAAGGCGGCATGGTCTTGAGTTACAAGCGCTATCGTCACCACTCGGCTTATCTGGTCGAAAACTCGGAAATGGCCGGCTTCACCCAACAGGAAAAATTCATGCTGTCGGCGATGATCCTGAACCACCGGGGCAAGTTCAATATGGATTCGTTCAAGGCCTTGTCCAGTCCACATGACGAAAAACTGGTTTACCTGACCGTCATCCTGCGTCTTGCAGTACGCATCCATCGCGGCCGGGAAATGGACATTCCGGACATTACGCTTTCTGTCCCCAAAGACAACCAGCTCCACCTGTGCTTCGCGGATGACTGGCTCGACGACCACCCGTTAACCCAACTGGACCTGGAAGTCGAGGCCGACCGCCTCAAACCGCTCGGTTTCAGTCTGAGCTTCGAATAGAAGGGGCAGCCCGCGCAGTTAAGCGGAACCTCTCAATAAACATCGTACTGGACTTTGCGTGCCCGGCGCCATTCCTTCCAATCGAGATCGACGTCTTCAAGCCCGCCGACGGTGCGCATGATTTCCTTAATCGTCGCTTCCACCTGCTTGGCCATCCGGGTCTTATCGCCGCAAAGATAGAACACGCCACCGGCCTTTAACAACTTCCACACCGTTTCACGCTGTTCCCACAGCAAGTGCTGCACATAATGTTTTTCGGCCTGATCTCTGGAAAAAGCCGTGAACAGATTCAGTCCCTGAGACCGCCAAGCCAAAAGCTGGTCTTTATAAAGAAAACTGGTGTCGGAATAGGTCTCGCCAAAGAAAAGCCAGGCATGTTCCAGACACCCGGGACCGGCCGCGGCGAGCTCCTGAATAAAACCGATATAGGGCGCGAGTCCGGTGCCGGCACCGACCATAATAATCGGCTGCTGAGAATGCGCCAGGTCTTCCGGCAATTTGAACGCCTTGTTTTCGCAGAAATCCCCTTCAATGACCGCGCCTACGGCCAAATCGCTTAATTGGCAGGTTGCAACACCGAAGCGCTCCCGCCCGCTGTGTTCATAGACGATTTTTTTGTAAACCAGATCGACGGTCCGTGCAGGCACCCCTTTCATCGAAGAGGCAATGGAATAATAACGGGGAGACAAGGGAGACAGCATTTGGCAAAATTCCAGTCCCAGTTCGCAAAGCTGAGGAAAACTTTCCAGCAGATCGACAATGTCTCGCCCTTCGGCATAGGCCATCATCTCGTTTCGATCTGCCCATTCATCCAACCCATATTGACGCTGAATCCGGTTAAGAATCGCCGGATTGAGTTGTGTCAGTTCAAAATTTTCCAGTAACGCGTCACGAATCGGACGGGCGCCCACTCGGCGCACTTCAAAAACCTCATCACCGGTAAGTCCCAACAGCTTCAAGACAAAATCTACCAGGCTGGGGCGGTTTCTCGGCTGGAACAGCAGCCAGTCTCCAGCCTGATAGGTTTGATCCCCTTCGTAACTCAAGCGGATGAAGAAAACATCCTTTTCTTCATCCTCGGCGGTCATGTTCACATTTTCCACTACGGTAAACTGCATAAGTTCTTCCTATTCCATGCTTGCTGTTTTGTCGATTACCTGAGACACTCCGTCAATCACGACGCACACCCCCGGGATTTGCTATAAACTATAAACTTTTTTGAAATGTGAAATCTATGCTTTGGTTGCAAAAAATTAAGCGGGCTTATATCCG
>JAWVWZ010000160.1:0-4067 GCA_033723505.1 Hydrogenovibrio sp. | reverse complement strand
CGTGTAAGGAATCAATAGCACACCCAGACCACATAATCCCATCCCCCAAACGATCAATGGCTTCCTGCCGATTCTGTCGGATAAAGGGCCGGTAATCAGCTGTCCGCCGCCCCAAATCATACCGTATACCGAGATAATGGCTCCGGATTGCACCAGCGTCAGGTTTTTGGACAGCAAAAATACCGGCAGGAAAATCCAGATGATCGCGTCGGTGAACTTTTCCACCAACCCAGCCTGGTTGAGCGCGACCAGTTGTTTATTTTCAAGGCTGGCGATTTTGAATAATTGTCCGAGCGACAGGGGCGCATGACTCAAATCAGATTGGGTATGACTGACATGCAATTCCGCCCAGGGCAGCGTTTCAACGATGGTCAGTTTTGCGAGGATAAGTCCTGTAGTAATGATGGTCAGACTGAACAGGAACAACCCATCACGCGCGCCCCAGAGTTCGACGAAATAGGCGGTGACGACCCCGGCCAAACCGACGGCGGCATAACCGGAAAACTCATTGACGCCATTGACCAAGCCTTTTTGAGTGGCTTTTGCCAAGTCAAGCTTGCTGTTCAAGGCCATCGACCAGCATAGTCCCTGATTGAATCCCAACAAAACTGTAGCGGCAATAATCCAGTTCCAGTCAGGTGCGTAGAGTAGAATGAACGGGATGGGGAGCGCGACCAGCCAACCCCAGATCAACACGGTTTTACGGCCGTGTTGATCGCTCAATTTCCCGGCGAACAGGTTCATGACCGCTTTGACGATACCGAATACCACAACAAATGAAGCGAGCAGGAAAAAAGCATTTTCGGCCAGGCCAAATTCAGTTTGTGCCAGCCCCGGCAATACGACACGGGTCATCCCGATGGTCAGGCCGACCAGGAAAATCTGAAGCAAATGCAGGCCGAACTGATGTTTGTTGGCAGAGATGCCGTGTTGGATGTTTTCCGTGACCTGTTCGAGGAAATCCGCTTCTTTTTTAGGGTCTTGCGGTGATGGTGACATCAAGAAAGCTCCGTTTGAAATCGGTTGCATTGTAGCAATCGATAATTTAACATTCAATCGTTTGATTGAATGTTTGTTTTTTTAAGGTGTGCAACTCTGTCAACGTAAAGATTGAATCCATGGGGTTTCAGGAGTAGGCTAACAATCAAAAATCAAGAACAGGTAGAAGATGTCGACCCTTAAAAAACAGTTGTTCGAGCAATTGGCTAAAATTTCGCAGTGTCTGGCTTCGCCCCAGCGTATCGAGTTACTGGACTATCTTGCTCAGGCGGAGCGGACCGTTGAAGAGTTGAGCCGGCTAAGTGGCCTGACTTTTGCCAATGCTTCCAGGCACTTGCAGGTTTTGAAACAGGACGGATTGGTTCTGGTCAAAAAACAAGGCAAGCAACGGATTTATCAAATCGCAGGGCCCGACGTGGTTCTGCTGGTTCAGGCCTTGCGTCGAACAGCGGAAACCCATCTCGCGGAGATGGATCGATTGAAAGCGGGATTTGATTCGGTGGAAAGCCCATCGGAAGAGATCAGTCGTCAACGGCTGCTTTCCCATTTGGAGGATGAAGCGTTTATGTTGGTCGATGTGCGACCGGAAAAAGAGTTTTCCGAAGGCCATATCCAGGGCGCGATCAATATTCCGCCTGAACGGATTGAACAGGCCGTGGCGGATCTCCCCGACGGCAAAACGCTGGTGGCTTACTGCCGAGGCCCTTATTGTGTTTATTCCTACCAGCTTCTGGAGGCATTGCGCAAAAAAGGGCGAACCGCTTACCGCCTGGAGGAAGGGTTCCCGGAATGGAAAGCGGAAGGGCTTCCCTGGTCATCCTGAAATGAGATATTTCCCTAACAAAAGTCAGGGTTATAAGCGAAACTGTCGTTAAACTAAAAGATTGAATTTCACAGCCACCATGAAACTTGCTTAAATTAGCGGTTTCTAATATAGAAAAACAGCATAGAGAGGAAGTATGTCAACTCAAGAGAATTTCCAACAGTTAAAAACCCACTTGCAGAAGGTGATTGTCGGTCAGGAATCCCTGCTGGAAAGGTTGATGATTTCTATGCTGACCGGTGGCCATTTGTTATTGGAAGGGCCGCCGGGGTTGGCAAAAACCACCGCCGTTAAAACGTTGGCCGAAGCGGTCAAAGCCAGTTTTCAGCGGATTCAGTTCACCCCGGACTTGATGCCGGGAGATGTGATGGGGTCCGATATCCTTGATCCGAAAACCGGACAATTGAATTTCGTCAAAGGGCCGATTTTCAACGAGATCGTTCTGGCAGATGAAATCAACCGTGCACCGCCAAAAGTACAATCGGCTTTACTGGAAGCCATGGCGGAGAAACAGGTGACCGCCGGTGGGTTGACGCGTACGCTCCCGGAAATGTTTATCGTCATGGCGACACAGAATCCGTTGGAACAAAGCGGAACCTACCCGCTGCCGGAAGCGCAACTGGACCGTTTTATGCTGCATGTGGTGCTGGACTATCCGTCTGAAGAGGAAGAATTGGAAATTTTGCGTCGTGATCGGTCCCATCACTTTGGCGAAGATAAGGAATCTTTAGGCGCGTTTTTGACGCCGGAAACGGTTTTGGCTGCCCGTCATGAAATATCCGAGCAATATGTTTCGCCGGAAGTGGAAAAGTATATGGTGTCCCTGATCGCTGCGACTCGCCATCTCGGGCGCTATGAACCTTCTTTGGAGGGAGTGGTTGAAATCGGGGCTTCGCCGAGGGCTTCCCTGTCGCTTTTGCATTCGGCCAGTGCCTTGGCCTGGTTGAATGGCCGCGATTTCGTCACGCCGGATGATGTGGTGCAATTGTTGCCCGATATCCTGCGCCATCGGATCAGCGTCAGTTTTTCAGGACGGGCGCAACAATGGAACGAAGATTCGATTATCGAAAAGATTATCGAGTTGGTTGCCGTGCCGCTTGCGGAAGCCTCATAAAGGGTCGATAAGTTGATTCAATCCCTTCCTCGATATTTTCGTGCTTTGGTCGCCCTGTTGAAGCCGATGGGAGATTCCCTCGGCCCGGTGGCAACCCAACCCATATTGTCGGAAGCCGAGATTCATCATCTAGGCGCCTTCTTGGCGGAAATGGCGATGTCACCGATGCCCAACCCAAAAGCGAGTGAATCCCGCAAGCAGGGAGAACAGGCGAGTCGCTATCTAGGGTCGGGGATGGAATATGAAGAAAGTCGGCTTTACCAGCCCGGAGATGAGGTGCGTCGAATCAACTGGCGTTTAATGGCTCGAACCGGTCATGCTTATACCAAGCTCTTTCAAGAAGAACGCCAGGAGAGTTGGACATTGGTCGTTGATCAACGCCAATCCATGCGATTTGGTACCAAAAAACGCCTGAAGGTCACCCAGGCAGCGAGAATTGCCGGGTTTTATGCTTGGCAGGCGCAGACGGCAGGCCTGCCTGTGGAAGCCATCAGTTTGTCGGAAACCGTCAAATCCACGCCGATTCTGGAAGGCAAAGGCAGCTTCGAACGCTTGATGGCCTTTCTTTCGATTCCCCGCCCGCCGCTGGATGTCCCGCAGGAGTCGCGTTTACACGATGAATTGGTCGACTGCCAAAAAAAATTACAGGCCGGTTCCCGGTTGGTGGTGATCAGTGACTTTCATGATTTGGATGAATCAACGTTAATGGTGCTGGCCGCGTTGCAGGAAAAAGTGATGATCAAAGCGATTCTGGTATATGACGAGGTGGAGAAGCAGCTGCCGAATATCACTGGCTTGAAGCTGCAGTCGCTTGATGGTCATCAAACCGTCGACTCGCTGAGTGCTGTTCATCAACGAGCCTATCAGCAGTGGTCTCGGCAGTATTTTGCCGAAATTCGGGCAAAACTGGAGCGTGTCGGCGTCAAGGTCATCGAACTGTCGACCAGTGAGAGTTTGATGCGATTGAACGAGCAATAAAATGGAATAGACCCTGAGTATGCAAGCTGAATCTTCTCCAACCTTCGAGCAAAAGCTTTTAGACATCGAGTTGCCGGTTCAACCGGATTTCGATTGGTCGGCTTGGTTGCATATCGGGCTTGTTTTACTGGTATTGTTCCTTGTGTTTTGGGG
>JAWVWZ010000159.1:0-4071 GCA_033723505.1 Hydrogenovibrio sp. | reverse complement strand
TTGATGTTGATCGGTGCCTTGAGCCATATCGGCAGCTTCTTTTTCATTCATTATGCGCCGGATCTGGGCAATGCCTTTTACTGGTTGTTGGGGTCGGATGAAACCCTGAAACCTTTGGCGAGTCATCGCGATGGCTGGGTGCACCTGTTTGGTTTATTCAATTATTTGGCAGTGATTGTCGCGTCCTATCTGTTGGCGAAAAAGCTCAGGCAGCTTTCGCTTTCCGGCGCACGGTTAGGGGTGGCGGTGATCAGCTCTGGCTTGATTATCTGGGTTTATCTCGGGTTGGTGGTGCTCACTCAGTGGGCGAGAAGCATGCATTGATGTTTTGGACCGCATATTGAGATAAAAGGGGGCATTGCCCCCTTTTTTGTTAGTCAAACAAGCGTTTTGCCAAAAGCGACAAATTATTTTTATGACAGTATCAGCTTAAGTTTCACAAATCTTTAACAAGCCATTCTGCCCTGCTTTGATATCTTTTGCACACCTAACTTACACAGCAGAGCATTATGTTGAAACTCAAAAATAAAATCATTTTAAATTTGTTGATCGTCGGCATTATCCCGATGATCTTGGTGGTGTTGATTACCTGGTATTTGACGAAGGATGAGATTACCAAAGCGACTTATGATCATTTGGAAGCCGTGCGCGACCTTAAGGAAGACAGTTTAAAAGATTATTTTCAACAGGTGAAATCGCAGATGGTCAACCTGGCCAATACCAGCCGTGTGCAAAGAATGGCCGGGTATATTGCACCCAACTTTGCTTATATGGTGCAGTTTCTGGCGGTTGACAAGGCCAAGCAAAAAGCAGCGGTGAAAGACTACTGGCTGAATCAGTTCGGTCAGGAATACAAAAAACGCAACCCCGGCAGCGATTTGAATATCGAAGCGCTATTCAACCAGCTCGATTCATCGGCGATCAGTGCGCAATATTTATACCTTGCCAGCAACCCGTTTCCGCTTGGTAGCAAAAACAAGTTGGAAACCGCGAAAAATGACGAATCCCCTTATTCCGATTTTCATGGAATGAACCATGCCTACTTCAATCAGTATTTGAAGAATTTCGGCTTGTTCGATATCTTCGTCATCAGTAATCAAGGAAGGGTCGGTTACAGTGTTTTCAAGGACTTGGAGTTCGGCACGGACCTGAATCATGGACCTTGGAAGAATTCTGGTTTGGCACGGGCCTTCAATGCAGCGAAAAAATTGAAAAAAGGCGAGGTTTATCTGGAAGATTTCGCACTTTATACCCCTTTTTATGATGCGCCGACCAGTTTTATCGCCACGCCGATTTTCGATGAGGACGGTCGCCAGGGGACACTGATTTTCCAGTTGCCGCTGGATAAGATCTCCAAGGTGATGAGTGCCCGTTCGGGAATGGGGAAAACAGGGGAGTCCTATCTGGTCGGGCCGGATCATCTTTTGCGTTCCGACACCTTCAATGACAAGGCGCACTTCAGTGTCGTCAATTCCTACCGGCATCCGGCCGACTCGAAGGTCGACACTCCTCAGGTCACAGAAGCTCTGGCCGGACAGAAAGGCGCCATTCAGTCCGTAAACTATCGACATGACAAGGTGATCTCTGCATTCGGTCCGGTGAATATTCTCGATAAGCACTGGGCCATGTCGGTGGAAATCAGCCAGAAAGAAGCCTATGCTTCTCTGAGCCAGCTGATGAATGTGATCTTCATTATCAGCGGTGTTATTTTGGTCATCCTGGTGATCTTAGGGTTCTTTTTAAGCAACAGCATCGCCAATCCGATTCTGAAGATTGCTGATACGATTCGCCAAGTCGGACGTACCGGAGACTTTTCAATCAAGACCGACTTGAAATCGAATGACGAAATCGGTGAAATGGCGAGTGCCTTTAATACCATGACTGACAGCTTATCGAGCATTTTCGTCGAGGTGAATCATGTGGTGCATCAGATTTCAAAAGGGCAGTTCGATCAGAAAATCGATGGAGAGTTTTCCGGGGATCTGGCCGAGTTGAAACGGGGCGTGAACACGTCGGTCGATGTCATCAACCAAACGATGGAAACCCTATCGACGACATTGATTTCCCTTCAGGAAGGCCAGTTTGATGCCAAAGTTGAGATTGGTGATCATATTACCGGTGAATATCGTCAGATTTTGGAAAACCTGTCCCATACCATGCTGAATCTGAATCAGATCATCCACGAAGTGAATCTGGTGATGAACGGCATGAAGCATGGTCAATTCGATGCCCGTTCCAGCAAGCCGGCGAATGGTGAATTGAAAGCGTTACAATCGAATATCAATGCGTCTTTGGATGCACTTGAAAAAGCGTTCTCCGAAATCAACAAAGTTGCCCAGGCACAAGCGGCTGGCGATTTGACTCAAAAGATCTCAGGACAGTATTCCGGCAGTCTCGGCGATTTGGCCAAGGATTTGAACAGCGCCATAGATGCCAGTCAACAGGCCTTGTATCAGGTCAGTATCAACGCCAAGTCGGTCTATAACAGTGCGCTGGAAATCGCCAAAGGCAGTGAAGACGTCTCTGGACGAATTCAAAATCAGGCGGCTTCATTGGAACACACGGTGTCCACGATGGAGGAGATGAATTCAGCGGTGGCTCAGAATGCCGATAATGCTTTGAATGCGGCGGAAAAATCCGCCAATACCTCTCGGATTGCCGATGAAGGTCGCGCAGTGATGGAAAATCTGGAAAGTGCGATGACCGAGATTTCAGTGTCGAGCAAACGGATTCCCGAAATCATTGAGTTAATCGAAAGCATTGCCTTCCAGACCAATCTATTGGCGTTGAATGCAGCGGTCGAGGCCGCCAGAGCCGGCGAACAGGGAAGAGGCTTTGCGGTCGTTGCCGCCGAAGTTCGCAGTCTGGCCGGGAAATCGACTGAAGCTGCCCAGGACATCAAGCACCTGATCGAAGATTCGGTTTCCAAGGTTGAAGCGGGCACGCAGTTGACGCATGAATCCATGGAATACCTCAATAAAATCAATGTCAGCATCTCCGAAGTGAATGAGCTGATTTCCGATATCAGCCATGCCTCCGGCGAACAGAGTCAGGGCGTGCATCAGGTCAATACAGCTATGGCCTCGATTGATGCCGAAAACCAACAGAATGCCGCCTTGATGGAAGAAACCGCCAGTGCGGCCGAATCTTTGAGAGAAATGGCGGAAGAACTGGAATCGTCAGTCGCCAAATTTAAACTTTCCCGTGCTTTGGAAAAACGTTAACTTCTCCTGTATTTTAAGGACTTCAAGTGTGGTTGAAGTCCTTATTGAATCGAGAAGGTTTAAAACATAGCGTACTATTTTTTATGGTCATTTCCGGGGGCGGATTTTAATTTGGTAAGCCTGATGGCATGCGACACAGTTTTTTTGTAACTTGGCCAGTTTGGTTAAAATCACTTCTTTGTCGCCCAAGGTTTCCGCTTCATTGGCAATTTCTTCAAAAGCCCGATGCGTGGCTGGTCCCAGAACCATCATTTGTTTTGGAAGCCTTTCTTTGAGGTCTTTCGGTGTATTTCTAATCATCTTCATACCGACATTTCGAGCTGCGCTTGCCACTTGCGGCATATTATCTGCCAGGCTGGCTTCCAAAATCTGTTGACTGGCGCTCATAAAGGCTCGCATTTCTCCTAAAAAAGCTTCTTTCTGATTTGCGCTTAGCCAGACGACTTGTCTGTCTGCTTGAGCAAGCAGGGGAAAACATAAATAAACCCCAATCCCTATCCATATAAAGCGTTTCATGACTTCCTCCTTTGGATTGAATGAATGGATATCAATTTTTAAGTAATCCTTGAAGCACCATTTCACTGATGGCCCGTGTCGCTTCCGGCAGGGAAGGATCGACTTTGGTTTCAGACTCGATGGCGAGTCGCATGGGTTCACTGGTGATAAAAAAGCACAGGCTGCCGATGATCATGAAATGCGTCATCAGTGGATCCACCAGCCTGAAAATATTCGCCTCCTGTCCTTGTTTGAGGAGACTTTTAAAGCACTCCAGTAATCGTTGCATTTGCTGTCTGGCGATTACCGGCATATGAACACCTCCGGAAGCGATTTCGCGCATGAGAACAGC
>JAWVWZ010000158.1:0-4080 GCA_033723505.1 Hydrogenovibrio sp. | reverse complement strand
TGAATCAGGGCTTCAATCATGACTTCACTGCCGGCCACGAAGGCGCCGGACGTGCCGAAGGCCTTGCCGAGTGTGCCCATTAAGATGGTGTTTTCATCCGGCGTCAGGCCGAAATGTTCGAAGCTGCCTTTGCCATTTTGTCCTAAGGCTCCGAAGCCGTGGGCATCATCCACGAACAGCCAGGCGCCGTAGGTTTTGGCAAGTGCTTGAATTTGTGGTAGCGGGGCAAAATCGCCATCCATGCTGAACACGCCGTCGGTGACGATCAGGCATTGCACTTGCTCTGCTTGCGCTTGTTTCAGTCGTCGCTCCAAAGCGGTCATGTCCAGATGGGGATAGCGCTTCAATTCGGCGTCAGAAGCTCGAGCGCCATCAATCAGGGAAGCATGGTTCAGTTTATCGGACAGGATCCAGTCGCCTTTGTGCATCAGAGCTTGCTGCACCGCCAGGTTGGCCATGTAACCAGTGGAAAACAACAGGGCTCTTTCGCATCCCAGCCAATCGGCCAGTTCGTCTTCCAGTAAATGGTGCTCCAAATGGTGGCCGGTGACCAGGTGTGCGGCACCAGCACCATAGCTTAGCGCGGCGGCTTCCGCCAAAGTGTTTTTGAGTTCTGGGTGATTGGCCAGCCCGAGATAATCGTTCGACGAGAAATTGACGACCTGTAATCCGTTGAGCTGCATCATCGGCGTCTGCGGTGAGGTGGCCAAGGGGCGTCGTCGATAAAGGTCTTGTTGTTTTCTCGCCTCTAGCAGCGGTTGGAATCGGGACTTGATAGACATGGGCATTCGCGAAGCGGATTCAGCCGCTCCAGGCGCAATTAAGCCGTCAGCTCAGTGATTTGCTCGGCCATTTTTTTGGCCGTGGCTTCCGCTTTGACGTTTTTCTGCATGGTGATGCCCAGTTTTTTGAAGAGTTGCTCGTCGTGTCCTTCTTCTGGGTTTTCTGTGGTCAGCAGTTTGTCGCCGTAGAAAATCGAGTTGGCGCCGGCCAGGAAGCATAACGCCTGGGCTTCGTCGGTCAACTCCATGCGCCCCGCGGACAGACGGACATAAGTCTGCGGCATCAGAATACGGGCGGTGGCGATGACACGAATGAATTCAAAAGAATCGGTTTTGTCTTTCATGTGGGCCAGAGGCGTGCCTTCAACCGGTACCAGCAGGTTGATCGGCACGGAGTTCGGGTGAAAGCGCATGGTGGCGAAGGTGCGCAGCAGTTCCGCGCGATCCTTGTGTTGTTCGCCCATACCGATGATGCCCCCAGAGCAGACATTAATGCCGGCCTGCTGGACTTTGTCGATGGTGTCCAGACGATCCTGGTAGTTGCGGGTCGTAATGATTTTCGGATAAAAGGCTTCGGAGGTGTCCAGATTGTGATTGTAGTAATCCAGGCCGGCTTCCTTAAGCTGAGCGACCTGGTCGTCGTTCAGCATACCTAGCGTCAAGCAGGTTTCCAGACCCAGGTCTTTGACGACACGTACCATTTCCAGCACTCTCGGGAAGTCTTTTTTGGTCGGGTTTCGCCAGGCAGCCCCCATGCAAAGGCGGGTCGCGCCGCGTTCTTTCGCGACCAGTGCCTGCTCAATGACTTCCTGCACTTCCATCATGTGCTCTTTGTCGACATCTGTCTGGTGTCGGGCACTTTGCGAGCAATAGGCACAATCTTCCGCACAACCACCGGATTTGATGTTGACGAGGGTGCTTGTTTGCACTTCGTTTGGATTGAAGTATTGACGGTGAACCGTTTGCGCTTGAAATATCAAGTCATTAAACGGTTGATTCATAATGTCTTTTATTTCTTCCAACGTCCAATCGTTGCGTACGGTTCCTAGGCTCATATCGATCATTCCAATGCATTGCTGTTTTCGATATTATAGCGGAAATCGATTATTTTAGCCTTGATATTATGCGACTTTTACCAAAACTCGAGCACTGGTTGTTTCCGCCGATCGGTCGAAAAGCACTGGCAAACTTCAACGCGACAGATTTATCGGATGAAATTTATAAGCAATTGATTTTGTTAGAACAAAGCTGTCCTGTTTGCGCAGAGCCCACTGTCTCCGGGCGGGTTTGCGGGCAATGTCTGGCCGATGCGCCCGCTTATGACCGAACTCAGGCCATTTTACACTTGAATGCCCCGTTAACGTCTTTGATTCACGATTACAAATACGGGCAGCAACTGTTCTACAGCCGGC
Source organism: Hydrogenovibrio sp. (assembly GCA_033723505.1). Classification (GTDB taxonomy): domain Bacteria; phylum Pseudomonadota; class Gammaproteobacteria; order Thiomicrospirales; family Thiomicrospiraceae; genus Hydrogenovibrio. The sequence continues at coordinate 1,886 of JAWVWZ010000158.1, read as the reverse complement.
TGTTTGCCGAGATAATGGCTTCACACTTGAAGACGGAAGGGGTGCAAGCCATGATCCCGATTCCACTTTCTCGGCAACGTTTATTATCAAGAGGGTTCAACCAGTCGCTTGAGCTGGCCAAAAGCCTGTCGAAGCGAATGGGAATTCCGGTAATGGAAGAGACGTTGTCTAGGGTCAAAGATACCCCTCCTCAAGCGTCGATGAATGCCAGGCAACGGCAGCGAAATTTGAAACATGCTTTTCAAGTTGAGCCGCAAAGTCTGGCGGGCGTGAAGCGGGTCACGCTGATTGACGATGTGATGACGACCGGTGCAACCCTGCACCAGGCAGCGCGTGCATTGAAATTACACTGTCCGGACATGGAGGTGCAGGCCTGGGTGATTGCCCGGGCGGTGAAAGACTGATGCTTCAGGCGACGGCAAGTGGAAATCTGCCAGGCGGGGGTCAGCGTTTAATGGCTTTAAGCCATTTCCATAGATTGAACAGGCTCGACAAGGAGGCCGCGACATAGGTCATGGCACAGGCTCGAAGGATTTTTCGGCTGATTTTGAGGTCTTTGGCGTTAAGGTAATTGCCTTCTGCCAATATTGGTAACGCCCGTTTGTAACTGGCGTCGAATTCCACCGGCAACGTCGACAGGTGGATAATCACGGGCACGCCCATGCCGATAAAGCCGGCTGCAAAGGTGATCAAGCCGATCAAAGGCGTATGCAGTAACGGAATCAGAATCGGGGTGGCCATGAGCGCCATACCGCTGAACTTTTGCATCCATTGGGAGCGTTCTATCAGCAAGGTGCGCTGTTTCAAAGGTTCGTAATTCTGTTGGTCCTGGATCGCATGACCAATTTCATGAGCGACGGTAGTGATCGCCGTTAAAGAATTGGAATGATAGTTTTCGCTGGAAATCCTGACGACCTTTTCAATCGGGTCGTAATGATCGCCGGCTTGAGTTTCCTCCAATGTGACCGGAAGCTGATATTTTTGAATCAAATGTTCGGCGAACTGCGCGCCCGACCCGGGAATCTCCGGATGCGGTCGGCGATATTTATTGAGGATATGGTTTGTCCACAGGTTCGGCAAAGAGGTCAGCGCGAACAATATAACAAACCCTATAATCAAAAATCCCATTTCAACTCACTTTACTTTTCGGCAATTCAGGGCTCGACGATAACTTGGATAACGAGCCGGGGCGGACAAAATTTCTGGCCAGAGGCCTTTTAACCGTTTTATCTCTCCGCATTCGAGAATCGCGGTCGGGCTCGGCATGGCATCGTCTTCGAGCAGTGTATGGCCGGTTTGCCCCGGAAGTTTCGGCGTGTCGCTATAAGACCAGCCGGATGGTGTCGAAAACAAACGAACAGCTTTTTGGCCCAGTTGCGAGATTGTATCCTTTAATGCCGGGGTTGGGTCAATACGATACCAGTCTTTTAGTCCCTGAATGAGATAAGCATAGTCCTGAATATTGGCTTGTCCCATCGGGCGATTATTGCTCGACAGTGCTCTGGGCATCGTCGGTTGAGATGCCAGCGAGCGTAGCCGTTCTACCAGCCGGGTTGCCCAGCGTAAGTGCTTTTGCCGTTGTTGGCCGCTGCTGTATTCGATTGCGCTGGCATAGGCCGAGAGGAGCAAGCCGTTCCAGCCCAAAATGCTTTTGCTGTCGAGTGGCATGTTCTTGGTCTTTAATTGCGAACGGATGGTCTCCCAGTGGTGATTTGTTGGTGTCGGCAGCCACGCTTCTTGTTCGTCGAGATGAAAAGGCGCCGGCTGGTTAAGTTGCCAGGCTGTTTCAACGAGAGTGTAATCCACTGTGGATAAGCGATGTTGCAATTGTGGTTTCGTCCAAAGATAGCCGCCGCCTTCGCGTTGTTGTTTGTCGATGGCGGACT